>DAOVBJ010000068.1 GCA_030670615.1 Candidatus Bathyarchaeota archaeon
AATGGTAATGGCCATCATTTTGACTGTTATCTGCGGATTATTATCTATAAAGGTTCCGTAATTATCTTAAATTCAGTTACATCTACCCTTTTCAGTTCTTTTCGTCTGTTTGCTTCACACATTCCACAGAAAAAGTCGTTAGGTGCAAAGTGTTTACGGACGTTATGACTCTTTTATGTTATGGTCACGATCGCTGTTATTGCTGCGGGGAGTACGATGTTGGACGGGATATAATCTAGTCTTCATCGATTACCATTATCATTTAGGTTCTACATTGAAATGCTTGAAGTATTAAACGACGCAAGTAAAACAGCGTATAGTTCAATGAAACGATTGAAAAAGAGGTCGTTTTTTACGGGAATCTAACAAGTATAGCTTCTTAAGATAATTGGTGAGAGATTGGATTCAGATCCGTCTCCACTTCCACGTCGCGGTGAAGAAGTATGAGGCCGATGGCGATCAGGATTATCGGAACCGAGATTGTGAGAAGGGGATGGAATGTCATCCAATCTCGGAACCAACGACCCATCAATTCCTCGGTCATAAATTGCGTTCCGGGAGTCTCGGAGTAGACGAAGAAATACAGGGGGTGGTAGAGGAAGAGGAGGGGATAGGGGATTGGGGCGACGTTGAGAAGCAGATAGATCCTTTTGAGCCAAGGGGAGGCAGCGAGTAGTGGGATGAGGAAGGGTATGACGAAGACGAGGTGCTGGGGCAGCAGCCAGGTGCTCGTCAGATAATATAGGAGGACGGTCAGCACGATGTATCTGCGTAGCTTCTTCGTCTTTGTAACCCTGAAGGCAGCGAAAGCACACCATGATATGAAGACGATTTTTCCAATCAGGTTGGCGAGGCTGCTGTAGTCAGCGTATTCCAGCGTCGTGAAGTTGAGGATCAACCCGAGGGACTTGGCGTGGAACAGCACGCTGGGAATGGTGAAGCCGAAGACGCCGCGATTCGCCTGGACCAGCAGGGTTCGCCACCCCTCATTGAAGAGCAGCGGAAAGCAAAACGTGGCCGTGAACGCCGCCGTCATCACGAGGTATTCAACTTTTTTCTTAGCGCCAGTCAGTGACGCTGCGAAGAGGGGGAGCAGGATTACGGGATACAGTTTGATGGAAATAGCCATGCTGAGTAATAGAGCGCTCACGGGTCTGCGATCCGGTAACTTCAGATATGCTAGGTACGTTAGGGCGGTGACAGCCACATCGATCTGCCCCCACATGGCGAATATAAAGATGACAAGGGGCGAATACAGCCAGAGGGGCTTCTCGTCGTCATTGAAGAACCTAGCTAAGTAGAGGAAGAGAATCAGGGAGGGCAGTTTAAAGAGCACGTAGAAGAGGGGGCGGAGAACTCCGCTGTGGAACAGGTTCCCCAAGACAAAGGTCTCAAGACCGAGGGCGACGACGGGAAAGATTAGAAACAGGGGTGGGTACCAACTATTTTTCTCTTCTTGGGGTTGAGCATACGGAAGTTGATGGTCATGCAGGATCACGTAGGCTTGTTCCTCGTGGGCGAAAAAGTCTCCCCGATGAATCGTCGTCGCCATCAACGCGACCACAATCGTCAACAGAACCAGTTTCTTCGGGGTTACCAGCGATTGAAGCGGAACCAGTATACGTCGCATCATGCTATGCCTCCAGACGCTATGGTCGTTACGTGGTGAAAACGTTCCATGGGGTCAATACATTCTCAATTTTTCTGGTTAACATAGGCCTGCAGAGGAACTTCGCAGGCAACTGCAGATTGGATGTTTTTTCATTGAGAACACTAATAAGAGTCATTAATTCTTCGAGATTCATTCTGATATTCCCTTATCAAGTTTAATTCATAAACTTAAAAAGGATTAGGATGAGTCGTGTCACGCAACTTGCTGTGGGACGTCTCTATTCCAAGTGATGCTAACTAGCTAAAGTTCATAACTAAAGAAAGGTGAAGGGGGAAGTCCCAACACTACTAAAACCATATTATTAAGTCCAGAAAAAGCAGTCCAAGATACCCAGAATTGGACTTAACCGCTCATGTAAGCGAGAAGTCAGTACTCCACGTCATTAAGAGGACCATGTATGACTTGTAAAATGGGTAAAGAACCTGAGTACTTGCTGTAATTAACTAGGATGTCTGACAGGCATACTTACTCTGGTTCTACATGATCCTCAGCAGACGTTTTCAGGATATAGCGCGCGCGCTAATCGACTAAACAAACATCCTTTCCAAGCTTTGAATAAGCAAATGCCAAATTTGTTGCAATCAGTGTTTTTCCTACGCCTCCCCGATTTGAGTGAAAAGCGATTACTTTCGTCATAATGTTGTCACCTTCGTCAATCAATGTAGAAGTAAACCATTCGCCCTTTTCTAAACTTATTAACATGTCCCAGCACGACTAACTGGTTCAAGTAACTGCTCTCAACGGCCCTCGTCTTTCTCGATTCCTTCGCAACTTGACCCGCAGTCGCGCTGCCTTTTGTACACAATATGGTTGCTGTTTTTCTGAGGTGATCGGGAAGAGAGAGAAGGGCCATTACGCCTAAAGCTTTGAGTCCGCTTTGTGCGTCATAAATCGGTTCTTTTGATTTGGACAGCTTTGCTAGCGTAACATTTAACTGCTCTAAATTTTCGTTTATTTTGACAAGAATTTTTATCAAATCATCGGAGTCTATGCGGCTACTAGTCAAGAAGTCACTACCTAGACACGAAATATACCTTGATAGATACTGTTCCCTCTGAGATTAAAAACCTTTATTCCGAAAAACCTCCTTTGTTTGAGTGCTACAGATGGGTTCCGCACTACCAGTTTTTATCAACCTAAATACGTCAGACCCATCTTCGATGCCATATCAACACCATCTTTTGCAGCCCATAGCTAAACAAGCACCTATCGAAGAAGATGGAGCAGGGAACGAAAGGCATAATCCTTTCTAAAAGGACGCCTTGACGCCAACAACAAAGACAAAATATCGTGAAGGGGGGGAGGAAAATCAATAGCTTTAAATTGTATTCTACAAATTCATATTTTCATTGACCGACAGAGTTGACTAGTAAATGGCAGAAGCAGCAACAAAAATTCTGGAAGAAAGTCTTGGAAAATTGGTTCTACTAAGGTTGAGAGGTAATAGAAGCCTGAGAGGAAGACTTCAAGGCTTCGATATGCACATGAACCTCGTGTTAGAGGAAGCAGACGACATCTCCAACCCAGAAAACATTAAACAGCTCGGAACCATCATCGTAAGGGGAGACAACGTCGTCATCATTTCCCCCTCACCAAGATGAAAAACTCCAGCAGAACACAGCCAACCCCAACAACCACTGAACCCAACCATCAAATATAAGAGCCTGCAATACTTTTCTTCCTCCACTGTATGGGCCGGTAGACCAGTCTGGAAATGAAAAACATCAACAGAATGATCGCCGCCTTGGCAAACCCTCTAAAATGGCGGAAGCCCGGGGTTCAAATCCCCGCCGGTCCACCTAATACGTTATTCTACTGGATTTGTGAATGAAGCAGTTATTCAGATCCAGAGCCTTAAGAGTGGCTAGCGATCAGATAGCTTTACAAGATTCGTTTTGCGGCGTTCAGCGTCTTTTTCATATTATTAGCTAGCTTGTTCTAGCTGCTTGGAAGGGAGGGGGATAGGTTGTAGAGTCTATCTAGGAAGTGAGCTTGTGGGTGAATCAGCTTCTGGATATCAGATAACTTGTGGGCTCTCTACCATTGAATAGTTTCCTGAACGAATTATTCGGCCCTATTTTTAGGCTCCTTCAAAAACTTGAATAGCCACCCAGCTGAAAGAGCTCGACCTAAAGCCGCTAGATAAAAGATCCATTCAGGGCTAAAAGCATCCCACGCCATGCTCCCTACGATTGGTGCGATGGACTGCGTTATTATCTGAACAGTTCCCATTGATCCGTATACTGTTCCTCGCTCGTTTGAGGGGGCGATATCCGCTATCATCGCTTGCCAAGCGGGCATGCCGACATTAAACACGAGAGTGCGAGCCGCCATCGCCAAGAAAACTGTGAGGAAGTCTCGGGAGACGGCCAACGCGAAAGTGCAGAGGGGTTGGAGACAATAATTGATCAGGATGCTTCTTCGTCTCCCCCACTTATCCGCTAACCCGCCCAAAGGAATTCTCGTCAAGATTCGCACGATAGCGACCCAACTCGTAATCAAGCCCCAATCCGTCTTTGTCAAGCCAATAACCTCCACCACGAATACTGACTGAAACCGCATCATCATCCCCATGGAGAAGGCTGAAGCCGCGCTCCCCGTCGCCATCACTCGTAGTGTTTTATTCGAGAAGAGGGGCCGGAACATTTCTGAAAGCACAGGTCTAAGGGAGGAAATCTTCAGTTTACCTCTGGGCTGTGCTCTGGGAGAAGTCTTTCCCTCCTTAAGGAATTTCACAATCAGTGCTACCATAAGAAACCGCAATCCCGCGTTCAGAAACAGCATGTATCGCATCCCCGTCTCGAATCCCATAGTATCGAAAAAAATACCAGCCACGGTAGGCGTAAACGTCCCAGGAATCATCAGCAACGTGAATCGCGTGGCATACGCTTTCCCTCGCTCGGACGGCGATATATCTTCCGCTACAAACGCCTGCGTCACAGGATTGAATACTCGCATTAGAGACCCAATTAGCGTTCCAGGAATCAGTTGCACCCAGTTTGTCGCAAAGGCATTCAGCAGCGGACCAAAGCTGGAAAGCAAGCTTCCGACGATGATCAGCTTTTTTCGGCTCATGCGGTCCCCTAAGTAGCCCACGGGAGCTATGAACGCGGCGGGCAACAACCCAGTCAACAGGCTAAAGAGTCCCAGTTCGGGAATTGAAGCCCCTAATTCAAGAACATAGAGGGACCAGAAGGGGTTTGTGAGAAACATCCCGCAGGTTATCAAGAACTGGGTTAATGTAAGCACTAAGGCGTTCCCTCTCAGTCCTAGAAGCACACGTTCCTTGTCCGTCAAAGTACTCGCCTAGAACGCTTTTGCGAATAAAAGGAGTTTCACTGCTAAAAAGATTCCTTGAGCTGATTCTGCTAAGTCGGTTAACTAGTTAGCTTGATACTATGGTGTCCCCTCAACAATTCCATTAAAACATCTCCTCACCGTCGAGGGGACGAAGCAAAGCTACCCTTAATCAATGTACGAACGGTGAGCTTACATGGCTTCGTTTCATCTACGGAAGTGTTCAGAATGGAAATAAGGGCTGCAATTCGTCTTCTAGTTTAAAACCAGAAGGGCTCCTTCAACGAATTGACTGAATCGTTAAAATAGTGGGGAATTCAGCAGGTTAAACTAGGCCTTGCTCGATCCGTTGAAGGTGGAGGCGCTGCGTCTCTTCGTCAAGCATCACCCAATAGGCTGTCCAGCCACCCATTCGAACCCTTAGATGCCTATACTTCTCTGGCTCCTTCATCGCTCTCTTCAGATCCTCGACATCGGTCACGGACAGCGTAATCATGTTTCCTCCTAGGTCGATGAACGACTTGATAAGTCCGGCCAGCCGCAGTGTACCCTTTTCGTCCTTTAAGGCACTACCGGATAGGCGCAGGTCCAGTGGCGCGCCCGCTGGCAGGTCAGATGGACGCATCTTCACGCAAGAACGTATCGCTGCTGTGGGACCGGAAACTGCTGCTCCCCAAGCAGGGCTAAAATTAGCGGCTATAGCCTCGCCAGAGTGACGTCCATCTGGCGTTGCCCCAACC
>DAOVBJ010000159.1 GCA_030670615.1 Candidatus Bathyarchaeota archaeon
CTTGAGAGTAATTCCAGGGATCGGTGTATTTTGTGCCATGCCTTCTTCACTTGGGGACGGCAAACTCGCTTGAAGGCCTCTTCGTTGGGAGCTGATAACGAGACATAAAGCTGGGTTGGTTCCTCACTTAACGCTTGTAAGGCTGTTGGAACGGTTCCGTTTGTGACGATGAAGGTTGTGAAGCTCCTGCGGTGGAATTCTTTCACTAATCCCCCCAACTCGGGGTATAAGGTTGGCTCTCCCGCGAGGCTGATGGCAGCGTGTTTAGGTTTAAGGGCCTCCAGATACCTTTGTTCATCACGTTTATCGTGGGCCTTGTACCCGCTTAAAATACGTCCTTGCGCCCTCAACGCCCCTTCCACGATGACGTCAGGGGCATCCCATTCCGTCATGACGGTTTCGTCAAAAGCCACGTTGACCTCATTGGACTGGATTCTCCAGCAAAAGAGACAGCGCATGGTGCAATGGGCTACTGCCGGCGTCATCTGCAGACAACGCCAGCTCTTTATGCCATAAAACTTGTGCTTGTAGCAGGCGCCCTCCTTGAGCAGGCTTTTGTGAAGCCATCGACACTTCTTGACAGCGGAGTGCCTCCCGACCAGCTGATACTTCGCCCGTCTCAACGCTAGACGTAATTCCTCGGGGAGAAGCGAGGTTTCATCAGACAAATACTTCCCTCATACACTCATTTTGAAGGACGGTCAGCACCCTCCTACTCGTACTACTCCTTCGCTCTTCCGTCCCCACCAAGCCGAAAAAGCATTCAAAGACAATGGGGGAAGGGTTGAGTCCATGATTTGCTAGAAGACGATGGATTCTTCTTTGATTCCGTCCTCAGATATCATGAGAATGTCCACGCCGTCTCCGCTTGCGATGTCCCTTGCTAAGGCGGATTTCATGGCTCTGAAGACCAAATCTCTTCCCTCTTGAAGGGTTAACCCCTCTTTGTAGCCTGCTTCGAGCACGCCGACGGCTATTTCGGCTCCGGAACCCACGGTCGCATATTTATCGGGGATAAGGGAGCCCAGGGGGTCGAGGATGTACAGGTTGGGGCCTTCATCGTCGACGCCGCCGACAATCGTCTGGGTTATGTATGGGAAGAGTCGCCTCTGAAAGAGGAGGTTTGATATAGTCTTGGCCGTTGCCCGCACTGATATCTTCCGACTGTGTTCGAGTTCGAAGAGCTTGGAGTACGCTCCGACCTGACGAATCAGTATCTGCATGTCAGCAACTAATCCCGCGCAAGCGGCACCTATGGTGTCAGTGATTTTGAAGATCTTTCTTCCCATCTTGCTCATAACCATGTAGCCGTAGGACACCCGCTTTTCAGACGACAAAACTACACCGTCTTTACAGACAACGCCCACTGTTGTTGCGCCTAAGATGAATCTTTCACTCATTTTTTTTCCTCCCACAATGAATTAATGCGATTACACTATTAAAAATAAAGGACTAATAAATCTGTATCGGAGTTGACGCCGTTTTGACCATTCGAGACATCCTGAATGCGCTGTTTTGGGATTCAAGGCAGAGTAAAGACGATTGCGAAATAGTGTACCTTCACCGCGGCGCACCCATGAACCGCAGAGTCGTGGCGTGTAAACTGGTCACGAAGATTCAGCCGATATGGTTCACGTACGTTGATGAATGGGGGCGAGAAACCGTGATTCCCTTCCATCGCATCCTCGAGATTCGAAACGTGAAGACAGGTGAGTCAATCTGGAGAAAGAAAGGGGAAAAACCTGTCGGCCTATGAGGCTTTGAATAAAAAATGCTTCTCGCAGGGGGTATTATGCACAGAGTTTGACCTTAGAAATAGATGGTTCAATGGGGGAAGGTGGAGGCCAGATCCTCCGGGTGTCCACGGCTTTATCGGCAATCTTGGGAAAGCCCATACGAATACGGAACATCCGGGTGAAACGTTCCCCTCCAGGACTTAGGCCTCAACATAAGACTGCAGTGGAGGCTCTGACCCGAATGAGCAACGCGTCTGTTGAGGGATTACATGTCGGCTCCACGAACCTCACCTTCGCTCCCGAGGCTTTAAAGGGAGGACAATTCGTCTTTGACACGGGAACCGCTGGAAGCGTTTCCCTAGTCCTTCAAAGCTTGATTCCGGTGATGGCATTCTCTCAGGAGAAGTCCCGTGTTGAGGTCCGAGGGGGGACGAATAACCCCTTTGCGCCGGCAGTGGATTACATAGAAGAGGTTTTGCTTCCCGCCGTCTCTTACATGGGGCTTAACGCGTCCATTCACCTCGTTAAGAGAGGTTTTTATCCGAGGGGAGAAGGAGTAGTCACGGTCGAGGTCAAACCTATCAAAAAGCTACGACCTATTACCTTAACCGAGTTCAGGGGAGTCAAAGACATATCTGGCTTATCCTACAGTTCGAGGCTTCGGTGTCACATCGTCGAAAGAATGGCGAGGAGCGCGAGGCGCACGCTTGCGGCGGCGATGTATAGAAACGTGGAGCTGCGACTGGAGTGTCTTCAACCTAAAAACGAAAAATGCGCCGTTAATCCAGGAACAGGAATCCTTCTCTATGCAAAACTCCATCCTCGCGGCGTAGTAGGAAGTGACAGCCTGGGTAAACTGGGGAGACCAGCTGAGAAGGTTGGGTTTGAAGCCGCTTCGACCCTGATAAAACAGTTAGCGACGCGAGCCCCCGTGGACAAGTTTCTAGGAGACCAATTAATAATATATATGGCCTTGGCGTCTGCTGCTTCCACTATACGGGTCAGCGAGCTTACTTTACATACAATCACATGTATGGCTGTATCAAAGCTCGTTGCTGGATCGCGTTTTACGGTTGTTGGCAGCCTAGGAAAGCCTGCAACCATTACTTGTGACGGCTGGAATCGGACGGATCAAAGTTCTTCGAAAGAGCTGTCTTCGTGATGGAGACTTGATTTACAGGATATCGTCTGATCGGAATCTTCGGAGTATTTTTCCCCTCAATCGTATTTGGGACTCTTCCGTTGCCTCAGGTTCGACGTCGTCGAATGTTTTTCGCCTAATAGTTTGCCCACAAACGCCTTTTGGAAACAATTTTGACTTCGCGCAACTAGCATAGTTGCATGTTCCACCAGTGCAGATGTCCTCTGCCCATTTGCAGTAAGCTCTTTGTCCCTGAAAAGTCAAAGACCTTTGTACACACCTGAAAACATCACATTCCGGAGAACAACGTTCAAAAGTTTTAGCCAAAACTAAAGAGTCCCTCGAATCATCGTCAAATGTGATTTGGGGTAGCCCTGCGACAATATGCTGAAAAATTAATGTTGTTTAAACTTTTAAAGTTTATTCTTCTGTGGTATGGATGAAACCTATTCGTACCTGAATCACTTAGACGAGTCCCATCTCTAACCGTCTGGTGTATGATGCCTGCGCCGTCGCCCCCTCACGTTT
>DAOVBJ010000119.1 GCA_030670615.1 Candidatus Bathyarchaeota archaeon
TCGTCGTTGAAGAATCGTCAGAGGCAATGATTCGAGTAAAAATTAGAGAGTATACCATTGAAGTGAATCGTAAAGCTAAGGTGTTGAGACACGACTGTGACGACTGGCGTAAAGGACTGGGGATGAAACGGCTGTGCAAACACGTGATAAAGCTGTTTCTGATTCTTCCTTCAGAATACTCGCGACAAATCTTAACGGATCTCGTGGAGAACACGGATGCTTGGAGACATCAATCATAATTCGAGTAAATGAATAGTTAACTTTGTAAAATAAGGTTATGTCCGTGTAGGCTGTTTACCACTTTTCAGTTTTCCATATATGTGGTGGGGAGGTCGTAAATATACAAACAGTAAACACCGCTCCAAAGGCTAAATTTTAGTACCCAAACCCAAATAAAATTTATTTGATTAATATAAAAAGAAGTAGAGAGTAGCTAGTTAGCTAGCTCAGAAAAGAGTGAGTAGTTTTTGAGGATTATTCCTTTGTTGTTGTGGTCGGTATATAGGTGAGATAATCATTTGAATGTTAAATATTCCAATCGTTTTCGCCTTTTGTACACTAGCTAGCTATTATACGAACTCTCTGCTCGGACTGCTTTGCTTCGAACGGGACCTTTCATGTCTTATGTGAAAGCTTTCTTGACCTATTGCTATGCATGCCTCTTGATATGCTGATGTGGATTGGAGATATCTCTCGAATGCTTCTTCTTGGGTCGATCCTCCTCTTGTTCTAAGTAATAATTTGGTTGTCACTTATTCGAATCGCTTTAACTAACGTCTATTCATTGAAAACACGTCGTAAATCGTGTTCGTCATGGTTATTTTCTCTGAGAAGCTAAATATTAATAAAGTGCACGCATATCAATATTAAATCCTAGAAGGTGGTGTGAATAATGTCTCTACGAGCTTTAGCCCCCTCCTTGACTCGCATAACTAGCGCAGCCGCCATTGGTGCCGCGCTTCACATTGGTCAAGGCGATAAGATAATTATCGACCAGAAGGCTGTGGAATTTTCCAGAGCGATGCTGAATCAGACTGAGATCGATGGCGAAGTCATCGTCTGTGAAGGACCGAAAGATAATGCTCCTGCATTTAGCAGAAGAGAGAAGGTGGGACGAGGCACAGGGCCTAAACTGGAGTTCATCATCGACCCCGTAGATGGGACGACTGCTGTTTCGAAGGGCCGAAAGGACGCAATCTCCGCTCTCGCCTGTGCCCCTGTTGATATGTTACAGATGTTGCCTGACGACGGTTACTACTTTAAGGTGGCTACAGACTTCCATTCTAGAGGTAAGCTGTCTCTGGACATGTCCCTTGAGGAGATCGTCCAAGTAGTATCGACCGCTAAGGATAAAAAACTTGAAAACCTCACCGTGATCATGCTTGACCGCGAGCGACATGAGGAAATCCTGACACGGTTGCGGCGCTTGGGCGTTAGAATCATTTTACTCCTAGATGGTGACATCGCTGCGGGCGTTGCATCGTGCTTACCCGAGACGGGAGTCGATCTCTTGGTTGGTGCTGGCGCTGGACCTGAGGCGACGATAGCGGCCACGGCCGTTAAATGTCTCCGAGGAACCATGCTGGTCAACGTCTGGCACGGCAAGAAAGAGGACCCAAAACGGATGAAACGATTAGCAATGGACGGTGTCGATGTGGAAAAGACGTATACCGAGGATGAGTTGGCTCGCGGTGACCAGTTGGTTTTTGCGGCGTCAGGGATCACAAAAGGAGAACTGCTTGACGGTGTTACCTTCATACCGAACGGTGCGATCGTCGAGTCCCTCTGCACTCGGTTACCGAGTGGAACCATCGAGAAATCGAGGACTACGGTCCACTTCGTTGGTCATCCAGTATACAAGGGTTTTGGCATAAAACTTATGTGACTATCCCTTTTTTGAGAAGCGAATCATTCGAGGAATGAGCGTTGACTTCACAGACGGGAAAAACTGAGATAAAAAGAAGGGGATTTGAAGAACTTCAAAACCACGTCCTTCTGAAGAGCCTTTGTACAGGTTGCGGGGCATGTGTCATTACATGTCCTTTCAAGGAAGTTCTAGACTATGCTCTGAACGGTCCGTCCTTAGTTGGAGAGTGTACAAAATGTGGAATCTGTCTGCGTGTCTGTCCTCGATATGAGCTTGATGTCGGGGACTTAGAACAGATGGTTTTCGGACGTGAAAGAAGACCTGAAGAGGTCTTTGGACTGAGTAAGACCGTTTGCGTTGCACGGAGTACCCGTAAGTACATCCTAGGAGCCTGTCAGGATGGCGGTGTAGCTACAACTCTTCTCTCCTCGGCTTTCACGTCGGGAGCCATCGACGGGGCTGCTCTCTCGGGGATAGATACGTCCAATCCATGGCTGCCAAAACCACTCCTTACCACAACTCTTGGCGAGATTGTAGAAAGTGCGGGAACGAGATATTCCTACTCCCCCAACCTACTAGCATATAACACGGGGGTAGCTAAAGGACTTGGTAAGATCGCTTTCGTGGGAACGCCCTGCCAGATTCTGGCCCTCCGCCGGATTCAGAGAGCATCCCTCAGAAAGCATTCACGCGCCCTCGCTCTGACTATGGGACTCTTCTGCTACGAATGCTTCTCCTACGAGGGCTTGATGATCAAAAAGATTCAAGGGGAAATGGGGATGGATCTCAGAGCCATCACCAAGATGAACATTAAAGGCGACTTTATCCTTCAGACAAAGAGTGGGCAGACGACGAAAATCCCCCTCCGAGAAGTAAAGAGTTACGCAGAGGTCTTTTGCCAATATTGCAGTGATTTCTCCGCGGAATTGGCGGATATATCTCTGGGTGGAATCGGATTAGAGGGTTGGACCTTCACGGTAATACGAACCGATAAAGGAGAAGAATTGTTCAGCCAGGCAGTAAACAAGGGCTCCCTCGAAGTTAAACCGGTGGAAGACTTCGAATCAGCGTTTAAACTCATGAAAAAACTCTCAAAAAATAAACGGAGCCGGGCTGAGAAAAACAGGAAAGAACGCTTCTGACGCGTGTCCTTGAGCACAATAGTGTAGATACTTCCCTTTTCAGAATCAGAAATCTTCCGGTGAATAGATGGTAACTGCTTCAATGCAGAATCGACACCCCATTAAAGTGTTACCCCATTCAGGTAATCACAAAACCTTAATGCTTTAATATGCATAAACTTTTAACAAGGCTGAAATTTTTAATCAATAAAACAGAGAGAATCCTCTATGTCCCAAATAATACGAGTCGGCGTGTTGAAAGCAGGATGCGTGGGCAGTCTCCCCCTCATCGAATTCTTAGTCGACGAACGAGCGGATAGAACAGACGTCGATGTTCTGGTTTCAGGGTCCGGGTCCAAACTTGGAGTGAAACAGTGTGAAACCACTTCTAAATGGTTAATATCTCAGAACCCGGATTTCGTCATTTTAATTGGACCCGCACAACATACTCCAGGACCAACTAAAGCGAGGAAAATGTTGGTGAAGGCGGGTATACCCACTGTAGTTATTTCGGATGGCCCCACACGAAGCCTAGTGAAGGACCTAGAAGCCGGTGGGTTCGGGTACATTATCGTTGATGCTGATGCCATGATTGGGGCTCGGAGGGAGTTCCTGGATCCTGTGGAGATGGCCCTTTACAATGCCAATATAATCAAGGTATTAGCGATCACGGGCGTACTTCAAGTAATCACAAACGCGTTAGATGGCTTGATTCAGTCCCTGAAGAGAGGGAGACAGCTTACTTTGCCTCGGTTGTTAGTGACTAAGGAATTAGCTGTGGAATCCTCTAGTCTGATAAATCCCTATGCGAAGGCTAAGGCCTTAGCTTCGTATGAAATCGCTAAATGCGCTGCTAAAGTCGATTCTGAGGCTTGCTTCAAGGTAAAGGATTGGAAGAGGTATGTTCCCCTTGTTGCCTCTGGACATGAACTGGTTAAGGCAGCGGCGAAATTAGCAGACACCGCTAGGGACCTCGATAAAGCAGAGGACTCCGTTGTCCGAAAGCCCCACTTCGCCGATGGCTCCACCGGGTTGAAGAAGAAGTTGATGGAGAAGCCCCAGAGGGTGGGAGAAAGTGACCTATAGGAACGGAGATGAGGAATCAGCAATGCAGAGGGAACGATTCGTGTTATTGACCGGGAGAACAATTTATCAAGGCGTAGGAAAGGAGCAGGGAAAGCTCTCAGACGAATACCTCAATAGTGTTGCCATTTGCGAAATGGACCCTGAAGACATGA
>DAOVBJ010000095.1 GCA_030670615.1 Candidatus Bathyarchaeota archaeon
CTTTAGCTCTCTTTTTTCATGGTTTCTGGAATCCGAGTGAGCAAGGGCATCCTCACGCACAGGTCTACCAATACGGGTATGATGAAGACGATTTCAGGATTCCCGCTCTCGTAGAGATAACCGCCAAGAAGCATGGCCGGCACTCGAATCGCATTCGAGAGGAGCGAGAGTAAGCCCGTCCAGCGACCCCTATATTTTTGGGGTACCATCTCCATGCTCATGGTCATCCATGACCGGCTGCTCATCATCACTCCTCTGCAGCCCCACGCCAACAATAGCACCCAAGAGGCTCCTGGCGGCGCGAGTATGAGGAGAATGTAACTGGCGTAAAAGAATGGTCGTGTAAGGAAAATCGTGAATTTTCTTCCTCGCTTGTCAGCCCATATGCCCATGGGTATCGCTAAAAGCATGGCTATGACGCCGAAGCAAGTGCCCATGTAGCCGATGGTTATAGCGTCTGCGCCCTTGAAGTCAGCGGCATACACGAAGGGAAACGGCATGCTCAGCCCCCACGTTATCGATCCCATGGACTGGAGGATAGCGAACATCTTAAGTTTCTTCCCCGTGCTGAACATCTCTCTATACTCCTCCATGAAGTTGCTTGGCTGTACCTTTCTATCGGCGTCGATGTCCTCCAGCTTCAGTATGACGAAGAGGCTCACTGCCGAGAACCCGATCAGTTGGACGTAGTACAGGGGCCTGATCCCGTCGACGGAGATGCCTCCGAAGAGGTGGACGAGTAGTCCCCCAATGGTCGGTGCGAAAACGCTGAAAACCCGCATGATCGTCTCCCGCGTCCCGTATCCCCTCGCCCTGTTGTGGTCCGCTAGGCTGTTGGCTAATATGATGTTCTCGATCCTGAAGACGAGGGTCATCGTAAGGGTGGCGCAGACGACCGCGGCGATAATCCATCGCCAGTCTAGAGCGAAGGCGTAGAACGCGACAGAGAGAATCTGAACGATCATGCCAAGGGTCATTATCTTCTTGATGCTGTAGACGTCGGAGAGCCACCCGACTGGAAGGGAAATTGCAGCGCTTACCACCGAGCCCACGGCTCTTACGGTGCTCAATTGGAAGGCAGAGGCCCCCAATTCAACGATATAGAGGCTGTTGAAGTTCATCACTAATTGCTGAAAAAACTGAGCTCCGATGCCTCTCACGAGGAGCACCTTGTAATTCTTGGACTGACCCGAGAGGAACTCCCTCAATTTACCTAGTAATGACATATACAAAACGAACTTCCGTGGAATGAATCTTTACCAATCCCCCTCCTAATCATATAAGGTTATTTATACTTCGCGCGCACAGCTTGGAACAGCATGCTCGTACGATCTGCGCACTCACCACAGAAACCCTTCTCATTAGACATGAAAAACATGTTTTAGACATCACATCTTCGAGAAACTAAAGAATAGGAGAATTTGGTGGAGACATCTCTTGCAGTTGTGGGGCGCAAATCCATCTTCAGATAAATAACCTTTTTTTCTGTTTGAATCGCTTTAGACGTGGTACTCATCTACTTCAGGCGTGAAGCACGTCCTAGGCTTCAAATAATTTATGTAAATTATTAAAAAGTTATTATCCTCCAAAATTAGATCAGGGTTTTAAAACAAGAAAAAAGGCTGATATTTTAAATAACTATTTACCATCAAGTTTGTTGTATGAATGATCGCCATCATTGCAAAGTCTTTGGCAAACGTTTCACCCAACGCTATCATCGAGGTTGGTGAATCGTTAAACGTTTTTTGTATTACTAGTTTTTGGACTAACCTAAGTGTGATATAGCTAACAAGTATCGATAATACTGCATAATAAAGTACGCTTAATTGAAAAAGGACGCCGACAACGATCATGAGAGGCACTAAAAAATAACCCAGCAGAATTGTAAGATAAAACCCGCGTTTGAATCCCAATAGAATCGGTATTGTTCTTGCATGGCTTTTGAAGTCTGAAACGTAATCCGCTAAATCTTCCCACAAACTGTTCACTGAAGTTGTAACGCCGATGAGAACGACCAACGCTATTACGTCAAGAGAAAAAGTGTTGTAGAACGCGGCTACAGATAATATGGGAATAGCTCCAACAGAAAAGTTCACTACTGGCTTGTATATTGTCTGTCTGAGCCTGAAAGGTGGAACAGAATATAAAATACCG
This sequence comes from Candidatus Bathyarchaeota archaeon, assembly GCA_030670615.1. Taxonomy (GTDB): domain Archaea; phylum Thermoproteota; class Bathyarchaeia; order RBG-16-48-13; genus DAOVBJ01. Next base: position 2,155 of record DAOVBJ010000095.1, read on the forward strand.
ACAAGAATTCCTAATACGATGAAAAAGGTGACTAGTGGTATTTTGGTAATGAGACCTAGGCTCGTCGTCAACCCTATAAAGAAGAAGACGATGTAGAACCCGCGTCGTCCAAGGTATTTCGTATACTCCGCTCTATCGGGATCAGATTTCACATCAAGATCTACATCACAGATGTTGTTTATTGAATCCACCCCGCTCCATCCATAGAATCCTATCAAGCCGAAATAAACGGCCTGCAATAACGCAAATTTCTCCTGTATTAACAAAGTGGCGCCCATGGATATCATAAAAAGCATTATTCCTCTTTCGACTGAAATGAACTTGCTGAGTCCCTTTAAATGAAAAATCATATCTTTTGACCAGCAACACTCACTAAAAAATTTTTATGAAACAATTCAAAGATTCAAATAGTGAGTGAACAAGGAATCCTCTAGGATTATATTCTTCGCATCGATTTCAATTTTCCATTCTCCTGCAAGAAACTTGACTCAAATCAGCTTCAAAGGTCTTCAGACTCGCTAAAGAAGAATAGAACTTCAAAAACGGCGACTGTGTCTTAATATCTCTGTATGGGTAGTCCGGAGGAGTCATTCGAATTCCTGTCATGGAACTGTTTAGATGCTTTTCCGGATTCACGTTGGGTGCTCCCTGAGGCTTCAAACACCCCTTAAAAGATACGCAAACCTGTCGTCACAAAAGCATCCTCTCATTAACCGTGTCAAACTACGTTTAGCTAGCTTAGCTCAATATTCTGTTAGTCGCTTCAACCAAGCCCACGGTTCCGGTCATCATCACGTCTCCACCTGGAGCTGCGAAGTGAACAGGTAGCTGGGTCTTAGTTAAGAGACTTCGATTTGGCCCTGTGGCAGCAATCTTTTCAATCGTAGAGAATCCCTGGGGCTCTTTCAGAAGGAATAGGCCGTGACCCCGGTCTCTGAAGACTTCTTCGTTACTTATTCTTCCATCCGCGAAGGCGACGAGGAGGCGCTCAATTTTCTGGGGATTTAACAGTTGGGTGTGATGTTCTACGACGCCTACAATCTCATGGTCTTCAATTAGAGCAGCCATTGTGTGACCGTTACCCACATTCACCGCGAGAACCTTGGCAGCCCCTTTTACGGCCGGGTCCTCTAAACATCCGAGTATTGCTGCTGGGGCCGTATCCATGACAATGACCTTGGCCTTTGGCAACTGCCGCTTTGAGGCGTGAACCGCAGACTGCATCCGTAAGAAACAGGGCGGCACATCGTCTTCCCTGAAAACCAATGCCTCTATTCGTGGATCTCTCTCCAAGAGTTCCTTCATCTTCTGGACGCGAAATCGCCTGTTGCTTATCCCTCGCGGGAAAACACCGTGGTCTTGAACCGCGACGGCTACGACGTCGACGTCAGAGAGGGGCTCATTAAACTCTGTTAGAAACGTCTGCAGTGTGGTGAGATTGACCTCTTCAAAAGTTAATGTTATTCCCTGAAAATCGACGGGGGCTTCCGTAGAGGTGATTTTGATCCCTGCCTCTCGAACCTCGTCAAGGTCGTTTCTCACCGTATACGCCGCGTGCTCAGTCATTGTAACGCGGAGCCCAGCCTCAATGTGCTTTCTTAATGCAAAGGAGACCGCACCCCCTCCGATAGTGTCTCCCTTGATGAAGAGGTCCTGGCTGAGCAGTGTTGCCGCCTTCACTTGAGCGGCATAGACCTGAGTCGGAGCGGGCAAAACCATTTTGAGACAGTTCTCAACATTCTTCTTTGCATCATCGTAGAGGAGAACGTCCTCAGTGCCCGCGCCTATATCTAACGCTAAAATTTTCATCGATACATCTCCTACTTCGTTACATTTCTTTGATAGATATTCTATTTATCTTTCAAAAGCTTCCTCGTCTTCAGTTCTACGACGCATTCTAGACGCCTCGTTACATTTATGTTTGAGGTCTTTGTAGCCCAAAAAGGTTTAAGAAGTAACGGGAACATCCTTGCTTGGGTGATTCCCAAATGAGAAGACGGTTTTCTTACGTGACGGCAGAGGAGGCCAAGGAAAAAATCGCGAAAGCCATTAGCTTTCACGCCGTAGCTTCGGAGACAATTCCCATTAAGGAAGCATTCAGCCGCGTCTTGGCTGAAGATATCGTGTCCCCATTCAATATTCCTCCACGCGACACATCGCATTTTGATGGATATGCAATTAAAGCGGTGGACACCGCAGAATCGTCTGTTCAGAACCCCATGTATTTCACGGTTGTCGACAGGCTGTACCCGGGGCAAACGCCGGAACGTGAAGTACACTCTGGAGAGGCGTGTTACATCACAACGGGCTCGTTTCTGCCAAAGGGAGCGGATTCCATTGTTGCTGTGGAAGCGACGAAGACGGTCAACAGCGATCAGATCGAGGTGCGATCAAAGGTAGGTCTACACGAACACCTGATCCGCAGAGGCTCGGATGTGGAAAAAGGTCAGACCCTTTTCAAGAAAGGCCATACGCTGCGAGCTCAAGACCTCACTATGTGCGCAGCCTTGCGAATCGGCCACATAGCGGTTTTCAAGAAGCCTGTGGTGACGTTCATCTGTGTGGGCGATGAACTCCTCGACGATCTTAACGCGGTTGCAGAGGGAACGGTCGTCAACAGCCTACGCTACGCGGTCTCAGCACTGATACGCGGGTCTGGAGGTGAACCCATCTACCTCGGTATCGCGTC
>DAOVBJ010000004.1 GCA_030670615.1 Candidatus Bathyarchaeota archaeon
CAAGGGGGCTCTTGAGGACGCGGAAGTTGACGAGGTCTGAGTCAACGCGGCGTCAGAGAAGGCGTCTCTTCTAAAGGAATGATGCGGTGTGACATGACGTTGAGTTCCTCAGAGAGTGATGAGGGCGTAGGTTATGATCAGGGGCGCAAAGAGGATAGCGATCTGGGACATCACCGTGATCAACGTGTTCAGCGACGGGCCAGCAGTGTCCTTGAACGGGTCACCCACCGTGTCCCCAATCACCGCCGCTTTGTGAGCGTCTGACCCCTTTCCACCAAAGAAGCCTGACGCCACGTATTTCTTGGCGTTGTCCCAGAGGCCCCCCGCGTTCGACATCAGGATAGCCAGTAAAAAGCCGCTGAGATAGCCGGCGAGGGCGTGTATGCCCGCGACGAAGCCGACGATGAGCGTGGCTCCTATGGAAAAGACGATGAGGGGCATCAACTCCCTGAGGGCGCCTTTCGTTGCGATGTTAATGCAAGCGGCGTAGTTCGGTTTGCTCGTCCCCTCCATGATGCCCGGGATCTCGCGGAATTGCCTGCGAACCTCCGCAATCATCCTGTCGGCGTTCTTCGAGACCGCGTTGATGATCATGGCGGAGAAGACGACCGGGATGGACATACCAATTAAGACACCCATCATCACGAGGGGGTTCATCAAGTCGAAGGTGATGAGCTTTCCCGTTAACGCCTCAACGATTTCTTGATAGGACGCGAGTAACGCCAAGGCGGTCAGGCCCGCGGCGCCGATGGCGAAGCCTTTGGTAATCGCCTTAGTAGTGTTCCCCGCTGCATCGATCTTATCAGTTATTTCGATGACCTCCTCGCCCAGCCCTGACATCTCAGCTATACCCTTGGCATTATCTCCAATGGGGCCATACGCGTCCCCGGCTATAATCGTCCCCGCGATCGCGAGCATGCCTACGGCGCTCATCCCGACGCCGTAGAGGCCGTAAAAGGAGTATGCGACGGCAGATGCGATGCCTATGCCCAGAAGGGCTGGAAAAACACTCATCAACCCGTAGGAGAATCCGGTCAAGATGGTGATTGCAGCCCCCGCCTGTGCGGCTTCAGCCGTCTTGATCGCGGGAGAGCGATTAATGGATGTGAAATAGTCGGAGGTCAAGCCGATGATTATGCCCGCCACTAAACCGGCGATCGTTGCCCCCCAGATCCGGAGGTCGTATCCGAACAAGAGGGTTGCTCCGAAGGTAAGCAGGCCGAATACCGCGCACGTGATGTAGGTGCTGAGGTTCAGGGTCCATCCGAGGTTCCCACCCCGCCCCAGCCTCACAACGGCGATGCCTATTATCGATGAAAGGATGCCCAGACCGGAGAAGACTAGGGGGAGAAACTCAAGGTAGCTCTGTGGTGAAGCGCCACCCAAGATCATGGCAGCCATCACGGATGCGATGTACGAGTCAAACAAATCGGCTCCTGAACCCGCGCAGTCGCCAACGTTGTCTCCAACGTTATCAGCGATCACCGCCGGGTTTCGTGGATCATCCTCAGGTATACTGAGTTCGACTTTTCCAACGAGGTCAGCAGCAATGTCCGCCGTCTTCGTGTAGATTCCCCCGCCTGCTTTCATGAACAAGGTGAGAGTGCTTGCGCCAATGCTCATTCCCAGAACCAACTCAGGATCACCGGTCAGACCAGAGATTACGCTTATACCCAGAAGCGCCAAACCGACGACCATCAAGCCCATCACGGCGCCTCCCCGGAATGCTATGAGAAACGCGTTGATGAGGCCGCTCTTGTTAGCGGCGTGCGCCGTCCTAACATTCGCTCGAACCGCAACCTCCATACCGATTACTCCTGCGAGTGCGGAGAGGATAGCACCGAAAACATAGGCCGCACCGATTTTCAGGTTGAGGAACAACGAGAGGACTAAGGTCATGACAGCCACGAACACGCCTAAATAACGGTATTCGGTCTTCAAGAAGGCCCGAGAACCCACCTGTATCGCCTCCGCAATCTCCCTCATCTTACCCGTACCACTGTCCTTACTGTTAACGTAACGGAAGAGAAGCAAGCCCGAAGCGACGGAAAGTAGAGAAGCAATCGGTGCAATCAACCAAGTCTCAAACGCCATCGTGCCACAACCCCCACACACAGTCCACGGAACTCAAATAATAGTGCCCAATAACACCTTCAATGTCATATATAGGTATATGTCTTCAATGTAATATATACAAAGAGTGAAGGAATCTAACAAAACCGTATTCTATCCGTAAAGAGCTCCAACGTTTCCTTAGCAGAACCCCCAAGAGTCCAACTACACCCTTCACCTCCACAACCTATGAATCCAAGTCTTGCTGAAAAAGAGTCAATCCAACGACGGAGTGATCTACTTTCTCCATCTTCAGGATACAAGAAAAGGCGAAGAGGGTACACTCGCACACTCTGCAGAGAAAGACCATTCAAAGGACACATAGACCACACTTACACAGTACGTGGTTGAACCCGTTTTCTGTGAGACTTATCAAAACTTTTAAATCTTTATATCGTCTGTACACTGCAAAAAGTAGCGTGAGGCGGAGTTCGTCAAATGGCATCTCAAAAATCTGATATCTCTTCTATGAGCAATGAGAACTGGCATGCAATGAATGTCGAGGAGGTCATGCAAGCCCTCCACACGAGTCGAGGGGGCTTAACTGACGACGAGGTCAAACTCCGCCTGAAAGAGTATGGACCTAACAAACTCATCGAAGAAAAGCGGATAACGCCTCTTACCATTTTCCTCAGTCAATTCAAGAGCGTTCTCGTAATCATGCTCATCATATCCGCAGCGATCTCGGGCCTGCTCGTTGGCGAACGCGTTGATGCTGTGCTCATCACCATGATCGTCATCATGAACGCAATTCTCGGCTTCGTCCAAGAGTATAGGGCGGAGAAGGCCATTGAAGCCCTGAAAAAGATGATCGCGCAGATGGCTACGGTGATTCGAAATGGAAACGAGGCAATAGTCGACGCCGAGGAACTCGTGCCGGGAGACATCATCTTAATGGAAGCTGGTGGACGAGTCCCAGCTGACTCAAGGCTCTTAGAAACAGTCGAATTGAGGACCGATGAAGCTCCTTTAACCGGTGAATCCACTCCCGTTACGAAGGAGACCAACGTCTTGGAAGAAGCCGTTTCAGTATCGGATAGAAATAACATGGCGTTTATGGGTACAAGCGTGGGGTACGGCCGGGGCAAGGCGATTGTCGTTAGAACGGGGATGGAGACGGAGTTCGGAAAGATAGCGGGAGCCGTACAGACCATCAAAGAAGAGCAGCCACCCATCAAGAAGAAGGTGGAGCGACTGGGTCGGCAGTTAGGGCTCGTGGCGATCATGGGCTGCGCCTTGATCGCAGTCGTATACATTGTTCTCGGCCACAACTTAGTTGAAATCCTAATGGTCTCGGTCAGCTTGGCTGTGTCAGCGGTCCCTGAGGGACTTCCGGCGGTAATAACGATAACCTTGGCCGTAGGCGCTTCTCGGATGGCTAGAAGCAGAGCCGTCGTCAGAAAACTGGCGTCCGTCGAAACCTTGGGCAGTACAACCGCTATCTGCTCTGATAAAACGGGCACCCTGACCAAAAACGAGATGACCGTACGCAAGATTGTCACCAACGACATGTTAGTCGACGTCACGGGAACCGGATACGAGCCAGTGGGTCGCTTCTTGAGGGACTCCGTGGAAGTAACGCCCCAAGAAGCGGTGCGCCTTGAGATTGTGTTGCGTATTGCTGCCCTCTGTAATAACGCGGTACTCGAATCCGGTCAAGAGGGATGGCAGATCTTTGGAGATCCCACGGAAGGCGCTTTAGTCGTTGCAGCCGCAAAGGCTGGAATCTGGAGGGAAAAAATGGAGGATCAGTATCCCAGGATCGCGGAGTTCCCCTTTGAGTCCTCAAGGAAACGGATGAGCACCATTCATAAGACGCCGACCGGTGAGACAGTTGCCTATGTCAAGGGAGCGCCTGAGGTAATCGTGGAGCTGTGTACGCGCATCGACGAAGAAGGTCATGTAAGAGAGTTACTCGAGAAAGACAGGGAGCGGATACTCCTGACGACGCAGAGCATAGCCGAAGAGGCGCTGCGCGTCTTAGCCATGGCGTACAAGGTGTTGCCAGGGGATGTTGACGAGTATGCGTCGAAAGAAATGGAAAGTCAATTAATTTTTGTCGGCCTCGCTGGGATGATCGATCCCCCGAGGGAGGAGGTCGTTGAAGCCATCAAACTCTGTGGTAAGGCAGGAATCAAGTCATTCATGATTACGGGAGACCATAAGCTGACAGCCGTCGCCGTAGGTAAAGAGATCGGAATACTGAAAGGCGATGAGGAAACAAAGGTGCTGACCGGCACTGAACTGGATCTTCTGAGTGACGAGGAGCTTGAAGAAATAGTCAACGACGTGGTCATCTACGCTCGAACCTCCCCCGTGCACAAGGTGCGCATCGCCCAAGCCCTGAAGAGGAGGGGGCACGTCGTCGCCATGACGGGAGACGGGGTCAACGACGCGCCCGCCATTAAGGCTGCGGACATTGGTATAGCAATGGGGATAAAGGGCACAGACGTGACTAAGGAGGCTTCCGACATGGTTCTGGCGGACGACAACTTTGCGACGATAGTGGGTGCCGTTGAGGAAGGGCGTCATATCTACAATAACATCAGAAAGTTCGTTCGTCTCATGCTTGCCAGCAACTTCGACGAGATCCTGCAGGTCACGATCGCGGCCCTCATGGGCATACCCTTGCCAATAATACCAGTCCAGATTCTGTGGATAAACCTCGTCACAGACGGGCTGCCTGCAGCTGCTTTAAGCGTGGACCCAAAGGACCCGGATATCATGTCGCGTCCGCCGAGGAACCCAAAGCATGGTCTCCTGCACGGCATGCTTGGCTTCATCCTGTTCGTAGCGGTCTTAGACTTCTGCTCGGACTTCATCCCCTTCATGTGGCTCTACTACACCACGGGTGACGTACTTAGGGCGAGAACCATCGCGTTCACCATCGTTGTGTTCTTCGAGTTCTACCTGGCATTGAACTGCCGATCAGAGACCAAATCTATACTCAAAATGGGCTGGAAAGGGTTAACCGCCAACAAGCTCTTGCTGCTTTCCATCGTAGCTGGAATACTGCTCCAAATGGCCATAATATACGTGCCCTTCTTACAACCAATATTCCACACGACCGCGTTGAGCGCCTCTGACATGATCCTCGTACTGGTGTGTTCATCCATAGGTATGGCAATCCTTCCGGAGCTCTTCATATTCCAGTGACCCTCTTTTCCATACTCTTTTTCTTTCCTTTTTTCATTACAAACTGGCGGCGGCCAAAGTGCTCACGTAGTAGACGGAGTGCCTGAGCTGAAGTACTGAGAACCGTCGAAGATATCTAAAAAAAGTTCTCTGGCTCTGCCCTCTTTTCGCGTATGTCGAGGCCTCCAAGTTCATGTTGATGAAGCTAGGTGTAAATCGTGCCTCCTTGTAAAAGACGTACGTAAAAACGATTATTCTTACAGTGCTTTAAATCGTTCGTACCACTTTTCGTAAAGCCCCAGCGTGTTCATGGAAATACTTGGTTTTCTCTCATTGAGAACGGCAAGGAAATCACTCATTTGTATGGATCGTAGCGTAGCCTGGAAGTCACTGGTCGCGTGTGATTCAAAGAATTCCCGGACGGCTTTGAGGTGGACGGCTTGGATCAAGTCATACAAGTCGCTTGCTGAATATCCGTGGGTACGCTTGGCCAATTCAAGAAAGTCTACGTCGGTTCCCATGTTGATAAGCTTTTTACCATACAGCTTAAGGATGTCACGTCGGGATTTCAGGTTTGGAATGGGAATGAAGATTCGCTTTTGAAACCGTCTGAGGAAGGGTCCGTCGAGGCTCCACGGCTTATTGGTTGCGCCGATGAGGTAAACGTGCAGTTTCTTGTTCTTGTCGGTGATGCCGTCCATCTCCTTCATGAACTGATTCCTCATTCTGACTTCGCCACCCACTTCCTCGGAGCGAATGCCAATGAGGGAGTCTAACTCATCGATGAAAATAATGGCGGGCTGACCGTTCTCAGACACCAATCTCGCAGTTTCAAAAAGCTGAGACACGTTTCGTTCAGACTCGCCTAGCCACTTGGACATTATGGAAGCGGCGTCAATACAGTAAAAGGCTGCGTCGATCTCTGTGGCAGTGGCTGCAGCCAGCAAGGTCTTTCCGCATCCGGGCGGGCCGAAGAGAAGGATGCCTCGTGGCCATCCCAAGGGAAAGAAGTCGGGTCGTTTAAAAGGGTAAATGATGGAGTCGCGTATGGCCTGTTTGGCGTCGGTAAGGCCGATAACGTCTTTCCAATTTACATTGGGTTTTTCTCGCAAGATCTTGCCATCGTATTTTTGCTCGTTTTTCCATGATTCCGCTTCATACGCGTATCCCTTGAGCTCTTTAATCCGCTTTTGATATTGTCCAATGTACTCCAGATAGACCTTGTTTTGGTTGGCCTTGGGATACAGAGAGCACAGTTTTGTGAGGATTTCGATGGCTCTCTGATATTTTGAGATGGCCATCCCCTTTAACCCTTGTCGGTCGAAGGTGATTGCTTCCGTAGCGGATTTCGTTGCTAGTTTTTCAAGTTCATTAAGCGCCAGGGACATCATCTTCACCTCTTTTGAAGGGTATGCTTACACATTATTCTAAGATTATTTTTCCCTCGTTCTTAAGCCGCAGAATCGCTTTTTCAATGTCTGTTGGGAAGACACCGAGGTAGGATGCGCATTGTACTACGCTCAGCTTTCCATCCTGATCCTTTATGTAGCTGTAGACTTGCCTTTTCAATAAAGCTCGATCCTGTAGCGGTATTTCCACACCGGTAGCAGTCAGAGCGACGGGAATTCTGGCTTCGTCTTCGACTTCGATGGCATGTAGTTCCTGAGGCAACTCAGGAAACTTCTCTCTTATTTCCTCTTCAGCCACCGTGTTTGCCTCTTCAAGGATCGTCTTCACCTCGGGATTTAAGCTTGTGCTTGTGTACCCAGGGGCAGATGCGTGTACGGATCCCATCTCCATTATACTGCTATTCAGCATCCCGGAGACTTCATCCAGTCTTCCCGTCACGGAAGGAATTACGCCCTTAAGACGCCCCTTCGTTTCTTGAACAATCCCAAGGATGGGGATAATGGTTCCCACGACGTCGCTTAATTCGCTTATCGTCTGCAGGCGAATGATCGCCTTTTCCAGAGCTAGTTCACTGCTGAGAAGTAGTTTCGCCAATTTTCTTATTTCAGCGCATTCGTTGGCGTACAGGATCGCCCGATCATAACTGTTGTTTAACTGGGCGTCTATACACTTATTGAAGAATTGTGAGTCTCTCCGCTTCAACCCCGTTGAGTTCTGTCGTATTTTGCCCAACGTGGCTTTAAGGTTATAGATCGCCGTGCTTATGTTCTCTTTAAAAGACATTTTTTTCTTTGGAGCGAACCACCCCCTTAGCTTATTGAGGAGGAGGTCATTCTTCTCATTCCAATTGTCAAGAGCATTGAAGATTTTGTTAACCCCCGAAAACTATAGTCCCGCTTCTTTAATGTGTAAAACAATTGGCGAAGCGCCCTCTCGCTTCACCTGGGGGGGGGCAGAGGTTTCTGGGGGCATTGAAACCTCTGCCAACGCGTCAATTGTGGCTTCAGCATCATTTTTCTCCGTTAACGCCCGGTTAAGGCTGTCACGAAGAACATCAGCGATAAGGCTACAGGCGTCTTCATCAACGTATCCGAGGGAACGCTCTAGCTTCGACTTTGCCAACAAAAATTCGAGGTGATCAACCGTTGCAGTCAATTCTTCCAACCGCTTTTCAGCGTTTTGAGATAGAAGTTGACGGCGTTGTGTCAAGGAGTGAATCGTCGTTTCATAGTGATTACGTATTTTGTCGTATGCCTCTTTCACTATTTCGCCAGTGTTATAGAGCTTGTTTAGCACGGATAACTTCTGGAGGATCACACGTAAGTCTTCACTTAGACGAGTGGCCTTCACGGTCCACGACGTGTTTACGATCATCATCTCGTCGTCGAGAGAGATTTGCGAGCTGGGGCAACTGGAGACTTGACCAGTTTTCTGTTCGATCCAGATGAGAGGGACACTTCTCGGTGAGCCCACGGAGAACCCGAGGATTCGTCCATAGACTCGACCGTATGAGTCATGAATTACCTCTCCGATGATTGTCTTTGCTACATCCGTTTTAAGTGACATGTAAATCCTCCGGTACATAGATACCTAAAAAAGAAGGGGATTCCACGGTTGATCCCGCGAATTTGATTCTTTTTCTACTCAGCTCTCGGGAAATTAATTCGATTTTTCTAGGCTTGGTAACGTGGTGGTGGGTAGTGTGGGGAATTTCTCTTTCATCTTTTCTTCGGCGATAGCGTTTGCGTCTTCAAGGATCTTGTCAGCGGCTTCGCCAGAAGTAATCACGTTCCAGCTTGTGGCGGTAACCCTGCCAGAATCCATAACAAGGTCGTTCAGTGAAGTTCCGATCTCACCCAGTCTATATGATACTTCGGGGACGACACCAGCCAGGTTTCCTTTAATCGAGTTTATCACGTTTGCCACAGGATTCATTTCCACCGCGATGTCGCCAAATTCTTCAATGGTCTCCAGCCGTAGGACGACCTGCTCAATGGCAAATTGTCCTCTGAGCATCGTTTGACACATTTTCCTGATTTCGGCGCACTCATTTGCATATATGGAAGCGCGTGCAGAGTCCTTGGCGAGAACAGAGTTTGTGCATCGTCTAAATAGGCCGTTGTAATGCTTTTGCATTTTTTGGTAAGCTTGTTCGAGACGCCCCTGCTGAACCTTTAACTTGTAGATGGTGAAGGAAATTTTCTCCCTGAGGGGTTGAGGCTTCCTCATGACGTTCGCGATCTTCGAAAATGTTGATGGCTGACTACTACTTTCCCAAGTCTTAAAAATATCTGCCATCTATGTAACCTCCTCTTTTGTTTTAAGTAATTTTTATTAGACAACCTTTGGCCAAACCATTTAGACATTTGTTACAGTTCTGTTGAAAAACGCGGGGTCATCATGTAAAAATTAACTAAAAAATTGCTAAATCTGGATCTCGGCTTTTGTCAGGGTAATACGATGAAAGACTCGGTAGGTAATACGATGGGAGTTAACTCTTTAAATCATGTGAAGACGTATGAGAGGTCTCAGGGAGTCGTTGCGGTTTGATCGCTTGACGGACTCGTTTCGCCGCCGATAACCAGTTTGATCAGCGTCTTTTGGTCGATTTCGGCCCTAGCCCTCCAGTCGAGGTAGAGAACGTCATCCACTTCGTTGAGGTATCCCTGTCGGATGTAACGGTTGAGGTTACGCTCAACCCGCCACTTGGGAAATTTTTCCCGTAGAATCTGCTCAATGTCTTTCCGAGCGGCCTTCCCCTGTTTAGAAATGATGTATGAAACGGCCACGACGAGGGCCGCAACGTCATCCACACGCCACCCAGACATAACCAAGTCGGATGACGTCAGAGGCTCTTTCACGGCCATGTAGAATCGAGCCCGGTCAAGTTGCTCACTCGTTGGATTTTGAGGCCGCTCCGAACCCTCATAAACGGTGTTCACCTGTAAGCCTATACTCGAAAGGTGTTGATTTAACAGGTCGACGATTTTAACGTACTCCTTTCCCAGAGCTCTCCGAAGCTCCCAGCCCTTTACGCCCGGCTGTCGATGTCGTCTATAGAAAATGATTTTTGCCGCTCTCTTCACTTTTCTAACGTAGGCTCCTGTGTTTTCAGCCAACTTATCGCCCCTCCGCCATTTCTTTCCAGATGTCGTAGTCGATAGAGATGGGAAACGAAATCATCTGCTCCTTAAAGGAAAGCTCTCTAAGCTCCATGTAAGGGACGAGAAACGTTTCTTCTTCTAAGGGCTCTATCTCCATGGTGGCAAAGCCGTAGGTGACCAAGAAACTTGTTAAATACGCTCGGACAACGGTTTCCTCATAGGAAGGCGCGTAAATGAAGTCCCAGTAATGAATCCTCCCCTCTCCAACCGCCTTCTCTTTAAGCTCTAACCAGAACTTTTGGAGGAGGGCGGTGAAGGACTCTTCGTTGATAATTCGGGCTTTAATGAGTTCTTCGATGCTTGTGAGGTCGAGGACGCCGGTGGGCTCAGGAAGCTTCATCAGCCTCTCATCGAGGGATTGAAGTCGATTCCAATAATCTATGGCCTCCAAGACCCGTTTCTTGGAAAGACGGTCCATTTCGATCACGGGGCGCCACGTCCTTCGAAAGATCTGTAAGAGTTTTTCGGGTTCCAACATCTTGACTTTCAACTCGATGAGGAGGGGGTCGACGAAGAGGGTGGACGATCGATGTTTGATCCAATTCCCTTGAAGGCTGACGATGGACGAGATTCTGTTCAGGGTTTCGGCGTCTAAAGCGAAGTCCTCAAGGGCCTTCCAATGGGGAAGGTACTTCCGCAAGGTTTCAAGGGCCTCTTTAACCCCTACTTCGAAGGGGTTTTCACCCTTCCGTTCAATGGCTACACACAAGCTTATGATCCTCAACAAACGATTCCTATCTTTACTGCTCTTCATAGACAATCACTCCACGACGCTTACCTCAGATCGGCCTTCAAGATTTTGAATGGTAATGACGTGCACCGCCTCATCAACGTTCGTAATTTGCCCTGGCGTTATGGTGAGGTACTGTGTTTCTAGATTTCCCCGCACTTCCTTATAGAGCAAATTAGAAATTGTCTCTCGGTTCTTGGGGTCCATATGAATATCGAACTCGTCCACCGCCCTGAAGGGCGACTTCACGTATTGCTGAAGCGCCAATAGAAACGTCATTGTTGCGGTGCTTCTCTCGCCGCCGCTCTGAGTATAAGCGTCCAGAATGGCGGGTTCCGCTCCTTTGAAGCCCACAGTCAACTCCAAGCCCATTGTTTCTATGTCTTGAGTGTTCACTAACCGGATGTTACCGGTGGCATAGATCTGGGAGAGGAACTCTTGATAGGGAACACTTACTTCATCGAGGAGGGACTGAATGATGCTTATCCATATTCTCTTTCGCTCCGCGACCTCGTTCAAGACACTCGCCCTGTTTTCCGAGACCACCTCTACCTTTTGCTTCAAATCGTTGAACACGTTCAGATACGTCAAATACATTTGTTCAATTTCCTCTGAGAGCTCACCAATAGTTGAGAGGTGAATACTGGCGACGCGTATGTCGTCAGAGATCTCTTGAGGACTTCTCACAGCCTTCATCGGGACACCTGCCGCTTTTAATCGGGGTTGAAAAGCCTCCACGTCTCTCAGAGCGCGTCTCAACTCGCCTTTCAGGTAATTCAACTCCTTACTCGCGGCCTCGCTTTGAAACCGTAACAGGCCTTCCCGAACCCGCTTATCCACATATTGTTGTTCAACTAGAGTCCGTTCTTCGTCGAACGCAGCTAATTGGGAGTGAAGCGTCGACGTCTTGACGTCGAGATCCTTCAGGACGGTCTGAGACAGGGCGATTTGCGCGTGCAGTTTAACGGCGTAACCGTCTAACGCGTCTAGCGTTTCTTTAACCGCATAGGCGTCCGGCTGTCCCTTGAGGTCCAGGATCTCTCCGATTTTATTGAGAGTCACACTGCCTATTTTGGCCGTGACTTGATGCTCTGTCTTCTCCTTTTCCAGCGCCATCAAGGAATAAAAGGATTGTCGCTGTTCAAACCGAAGAGTGTTCAAGTCTCTGCCAATTTGCTGGATTAAGGCTTGGGTGCGGGCAACCTCCTGTTCGATGTCGGCTAGGCTTGCTTCTTTTTGTTCAACCTTCTCCTGCCACGAGTTGAGGAGGTCCTCCTGCTTGGCTAACTCCGCCCAAATAAGCTCTCGCTCCAGAAAGACTCTTCTCTGAAGAAATTCATTTCGTTTTTGATATTTCTCGTACTCTTCTTTCCAGTAGTCAAGGGTTTGCTCCGCGTTTTCGAAGAGGGTTTTAACAGACTCTTCCTGACTTAGAACTTGAGTCAACTTGTCCTGGGCCTCTAAAACGTTCTGTCGGTACGCGCCTAAGCCAACAGCTTCCTCAACCATGGTCAGCCTCTGAACGAGCGTAGTTATGCCAAACTCCTCCATCATGCGTTGGTGCATGATAATGAGCATGTTATCCGGGTTTATGCCAAACTCGTTTAAAATGGAGGTGACTTCCCTCTTGTTAACCGTCTTAAAGTTCACTTCAAACCAGTAGGCCCCATCTTTCTTCAGGTACCGGGAAATTCGAAAATAATCCACGTCAAACCGCGGGACAGGCCTCTTCCCCCGGTTAGGCGTGTTATCGAAAACAAGGGTCACCCGAGCGCTGTCTTCACCCCATCGAATGAGGTCGCTGAGCTTTCGCGATCTTTCGGTGTAGGCTTGTCCTAAAGCGACGGATATTGCGAGGAGAAGCGAGGATTTCCCCGAACCGTTTGGACCGCAAATGATGTTCAATCCTGGTTTTAACGGAATTCTCGCGTATTCATAGGACATAAAGTTCTCAAGGATTATTTCGCGAATTAACACTCTAACCCGTCACCAGATAACAGAAATACCCCTAACCCCATATTTAAAAACTATGCGTTGGCTAACGCCAAGATGCGACGAGAGAAAACGGATATGACATCACCGCGTAAACCAGCTTAGAAAACAGCGAATGAACCGATACAATCATGCATAAACCTGCTGAAGGGTCGCGCCTACCAAGGCCGTCTCAATCGAAGACCTCTCACCCCGAACAATTGATCGAAGTCAACGATTTATCTTCAGGAAACAACCGTTGCCAGAAGATTGAGCAGGGGTTGCAGATGCCTCCGCTCATCGCCATGAAGAGGCTGCTCCCCAACCAGAAACATGGTCGCCACAAGGATTAAAAGCGTGATGTTGCGAGGCAGCTTATGCACCAGTATTCAACGGGGGGGTTCGCAGATGGTATTGAACTCCGTCTACTCTTTTACAACGGATATTTTTCCACCCCGTTTTCGCACATTCAACTGGCTAACACCTCTAAACTGGCTGACATACCCATTTTCTATTTGGATCGTGTCGCCTGCCGAGACGCTGTCAATTTGGTCGTTCCATAAAATCAGCTTAATCGAACCCGAGTCATCGGAGATCTGTACCTGGGAAACACGATGAACATTGAACCCGTACCTCGAATACACTTCCCGCGTCTCAGCTTTTTCAACAATTTTTCCCCGAACATCAATATTTTTCATGCCGACTCTAAGTTCACCAATGTTCAAACATAACCCACGTCCTTAGCAAACAGGCTCTCCTTGGACAACCAGTTAAAGCCTGTCAAACCTAACGACCTAAAGCATATATTAATGTTTAGAGGAGATGTCAACTAGCGTTACCCGTTTCTATCGAAGCCCTTGGATGTAAGTTGGTTGCTGTTTGAAAGGCTTGGAGTTGTGAAAAACCTTCTCAAGGCTTCGTGCAGGGCTGTCAGTCCTGAAGCCGCTGAGACGAATGGAAGAATTCCCGGTAGGGACCATATGAAGAGAACCATGAGGCTGAGCAAGAGGATATGGTCGCTCTCAGCCACGACTGCTCCTCATTCAAGCGAGGCGGACAGCAGTCGTTCGCTTAAGGCTGTAATAGCGTTTAACCCAGGAGACGCCGTGGAGAAATCCAATGCCTCCCCCTTCACATCGTTTTTCCGTATCTCCTCATCATAGGGTATGATGGTGAGGAGGGAAATGTCGTTGTTGGTGCAATACTCTTTGATGACGTCCTCTTCAAACGAGTCTAGAACCTTGTTGCCGACGATGAACGCCTGTTCAACGCCCATTTCCCTGGATAGAGCGTGGATGTTCTTCGCGGTTTCCAAGGACTTCCTGTTCGCATCAGAGATTATAAGCATCACGTTCACGTGTTCGGCTGTACGTCTCCCCAAGTGTTCGGTTCCAGCCTCCATGTCGAGGACGACGACCTCCTCGCGCCTAACGATGAGGTGACGTATGAGGGCTCTGACTAAAGCATTGGCGGGGCACATGCAGCCCTGTCCAGCCGATCGAACGACTCCCATGACGAGGAGGGTCACGCCATCCGGAGTTTGCACGCCAAACCGGTCGATGATGTCGTCGACACGGAAAGATAGACGAAAGACGCCGCCGTAGGACTCGGGTTTGACGCCCGTCTTCTCCTCAATGAGATCCACATTTTCCGAGACGGGAACTACTTTTTTAGCTTGGTCTAGGGACACACCCAAGGTTAAACCTAAGTTGGCGTTAGGGTCAGCGTCGATCGCTAAGACTTTAAGGCCTTTGCGAGCGAAGATGCGCGCTAGAGTGCCGGCGACCGTCGTTTTTCCGACACCCCCCTTCCCCGAAACTGCGATTTTCACTCCACTTCCCTCAACACACAAGACAACAATCTTCTTTCCTATAACGTCCCCGTTTTCTTATTAAACGTAAAAACATTACCTTACGATGAAGAAGAGGTGACGGATCACTGAAGATCGACATCCGGTGTTCCACCAAATCCAAGACCTCTTCACTCGTCTCCGCACTCCTCTGAGCGCCTATCGTCTGAGCTTAGGTTGCTCTCTTCCGAGCCTGGCCAGGTTCACCCAGCGAATGCGGAAACAACCTCCCTCCGAAGATTGCCCCACAACCGTGAGCCCCAGAGGACGAAGATTCATGGCGACTAAG
>DAOVBJ010000152.1 GCA_030670615.1 Candidatus Bathyarchaeota archaeon
AGGATGAGCGTTAAGCAATATCTTTATACCTTGCTCTTCCAGTCATAGGATTGTTCCACGATAGAATACTTTTTATAGATTTGATTCAAACTTTTGGTTCTAAGGTGCTTATATGTCTAGAAAACATCGAAGTAAGAAATCGAAAAAGAAGAAGATGCGGCGTCAGAAGAAGGCTCGACAAAAACGGCGTGCAAGATACAAGTAGACACGTAAGTTTTAATCCTCTTATTACACGAGGGCATGAAGAGCTGGGTTGACGCGGACTTACCTGAGAAAAAAATAAAAGACGGTTTCTAGCCGGAGATGAGAGTCATCGTTCGGATAATGCTTTTGATCTTCCGAATCTTCGTAATCGATTCATCGAGGTTCTTAAGATTGTCACATTCGACTTTACAGATAACATCGAATTCTCCGTACACGGTTTGAGCAAAAGTTACCCCGTTTATACTCTTTAATTCTTCAACAACCTTATGTTCCGTTCCCACTTCTGTTACAACTAAGACGTAGGCAATAACTTTAATCGACATTCTAATACTTCACCTCTCCGATTGCTCTGTATATTTTACCTACCTTATTTAATAAAGTTCTGATGTCCCTCTCAGAAAAATCTTTCTGAGAAACAAGTTTCTAATCTCTCTCTAAACACCTCTGTTTGGAGACAACTAACAGGGTACTTTAACAAAAGCATAGATTGCTGTTCCTATTTTATCCTAAAATCTTGTCGAAAGGCGCTTCAATCCAATTCCTTTACCTTCATGATTACAAAAATTTATAGCTTGCCGTCTATAATTTATCGATGGTGAAGATATGATGAGTGAAGACGACATGCACAGAGCTGAAGAACTATTAAGGAACTTTAAAGGGGATGATTATGCTTTCGGGAACGGTGCTCTGGGAAAAGTTGGAGGCTATGCTGCTAAACTTGGAAGAAAACTCGTCGTCATCAGTGACCCACAGATTAGACAGATAGGCGTTACAAATATTGTTATTCAATCACTCGAGAGGGAAGGCCTTATTGTAGTAGATGAATTTGATGGAGCACGGGCTAACGCTCCAAGAGAAGATGTTTATCGACTAGCCTATCAACTCGCAAGATCTGAGTGGGATGGTGTCATATCGATAGGAGGAGGAAGTTGCATCGACTCTTCCAAGGCGGCTCTCACTCTTGCAACCTATGGCGGGGTGATCGATGATTATTTCGGGACTGGAAAAGTATCTGAAAAGTCTGGGGGGAAAAAAAACTCGCTGATAGCTGTTCAAACAGCCAGCAGTTCGGGGGCTCACTTAACAAAGTATTCAAATATCACGGACATGATGACCTATCAGAAGAAGCTTATTGTCGATGAATCCATCGTTCCCAAATCCTCTGTTTTCCAGTACGATGTGACCAGGACTATGCCTCAATCCCTCACCCGCGATGGGGGGTTAGATGGGATCGCCCACTGTTGGGAAGTATGGATGGGTTCAACAGGAAAAGACTATTATAACCAGATGAGTGAAATAGCCTATCTGGCGATAAAGTTAATCGTCGAAAACCTTCCAACCGCTATCAAGAATGGCAATGACCTAAACGCGAGGTACGCCTTAGGGCTGGGAACAGACTTAGGCGGGTACTCAATCATGATCGGGGGCACCAATGCTGGACACCTAGGCAGCTTTTCACTTATAGACATACTCAGCCATGGACGGGCTTGTGCCATTCTAAATCCTTATTACACCATTCTATTCGCAAACGCGATACAAGATCAGCTAAGGCGAATAAGTAAAATATATAGCAGCGCCGGCTTTATCACCGAAGATCTAACCGGTCTAGAAGGACGGGACTTGGGAGAAGCCGTTGCTAAAAGTATGTTAGCCTTATCCAGAAGCATAGAGTTCCCAACAACCCTAAAAGAGGCAGGGGCCACCGTAGAGCACATTAAGAAGATGCTGGAAGCAGCAAAGGATCCACAGCTTAAGATGAAGCTTCAAAATATGCCCATTCCCATGGATGTTGCTGCGGGGGACATTGATACCTTGATGAAGCCAACACTTGAAGCTGCCTACACGGGAGACATAACTCTTATCCCCGAACTAAAATGAAATCCATAATAAGTTAGTTAGCTCCTCTTCCCCCTGTTATATATCCCTCACTGCTTCAAGAAGTCAGTAATGGCCTCACCATTGAATTCCTCATAGCGCGCGCGCTACGTGTAGTTTGCTCTCTTCGTGGAAAAGGGTTCTCTCACATGTGATGGCTTAACTTATGAACGTAAACCTTAAATTGAGGTAAACCGTCAAGTCTGCGAAGGGTTCTTTGGTCTCAAAGGAGAGAATTAGAGAAGCCGACAAAGAAGCAATTTTAGTTTTAGAAGACGGCACTGTAGTACAGGGTGTCGGCTTCGGTGCTTTCACGAAGACTTATGGTGAAGTAGTTTTTAACACTGGCATGGTTGGCTATACTGAAGCCTTAACCGATCCCTCTTATCATGGTCAGATTTTAGTCCAGACTTACCCCTTGATTGGGAACTACGGCGTTTCCCGAAGCCACTTTGAATCGGATAGCCCTAAGGTCAGAGGCTACATTATCCACGAGTTGTGTAGAGAGCCGAGTCATTGGAGCACAGAAATGACGTTGGACGAGTGGCTTGAAAGAAGCGGGATCCCCGGAATCGAGGGCGTCGACACGAGGATGTTGACGAAGAAGCTTCGGGTCAAAGGAACGCTTCTCGGTGTCCTGATCGTTCGGGAGCGAGGGAACCTGCCTGACCTTGAAGAGTTGAAGAGAGAAGCGAAAACAGTTCCTGACCCAAATAAGAGAGCTTTGGCCTACGAAGTCGCAACTAGCCAAGTGAAAAACTTTAATTTGAAGGAGGGCAAAGACGTGATTTTAGTGGATTGTGGAGTCAAATCCAGTATTATCACGAATATTTTGGCGAGGGGATATAATGTTATACAAGTGCCCCCCAAGACCTCTGCAGCGAAAATCCTTGGATTGGAGCCTGAGGCCGTCGTTCTCTCGAATGGCCCCGGAGATCCTAAGATGTGTACGGAGGTCATAGAAACAACCGCCACCCTCGTTCAGGAGGGGACTCCGCTGTTGGGGATTTGTCTTGGAAGCCAAATCGTCGGTCTTTCTTTGGATGGTGACACCTACAAGCTTAAGTTTGGTCATAGAGGGCATAATCATCCCTGCATTGATGTCAAGACTGGACGCTGCTATATTACCAGTCAAAACCACGGTTACGTTTTAGACGCAAATACCCTCGAGACAAGTGAATTAACTATCAACATGATCAATGCCAACGATAAGACTATTGAAGGCATTGAACACAATTCTCTCCTGATAAGAGCCGTCCAGTTCCATCCAGAGAGCTCTCCTGGACCCTTGGATACAAACTTCTACTTTGACCAGTTTTTCCGAGAACTACGTCAGCGTCGTGGGAGGCCATCGTAGTGCCAAAGTTCAGCGGGGTAAAAAAGGTCCTAGTGATTGGAAGCGGGGGCATCGTAATCGCTCAAGCCGCTGAGTTTGATTACAGTGGTTCCCAGTGCCTGAAAGCGTTGAAGG
>DAOVBJ010000144.1 GCA_030670615.1 Candidatus Bathyarchaeota archaeon
TCAATGGTCGATTCGGATGGAGGACGACGAGTTCTCCTGCTTCGAAGGGAGGGGATAGAGGAGGGAACCAGACGCCTGCCCAAAGAGGTTGACGTGGAATACTACGACGACGAAGAAGCGATCTTAGCTGAGGTTTTTAGGGTATTACTGGAGTACCCCGTCGTCTTGACTTTTAACGGCGATGACTTCGACCTGCGATACATCTATCACCGAGCGATGAACCTGGGAATACAGCGGGAGAACATTCCCATCGTCCTGGGAGAACGCTTCGCCCATTTAACCTACGGGATTCACATCGACCTCTACAAATTCTTCTTCAATCGATCCATTCAAATCTACGCCTTCAGCCAGAAGTATACAGGACTCTCCCTGGACAGCGTGGCAAAAGCGATCCTTGGCGTGGGAAAAGTAGAGTTAGCGACGCCCATACAACACTTATCCTATTCGGACCTTGCAGAGTACTGTCTCACCGACTCCGAAGTAACCTTCCAGCTCACCGCCTTCGACGACGAACTCGTGATGAAGCTCATTCAAATCATGATGAGAATTACCAAGATGCCCATGGAAGACTTGACGAGGCAAGGCGTCTCATCCTGGATTCGGAATCTCATGTATTTTGAACATCGCCGCCTCAACTACCTCATTCCACGATCCGAAGACATCCTTGAATCGAAGGGGAAGGCCACGTCAGAAGCCATCATTAAAGGAAAGAAGTTCAAGGGCGCCATTGTCGTAGAGCCGAAGCCGGGCATACACTTCAACGTGAACGTCTTGGACTTCGCATCCCTGTACCCCAGCATAATCAAGGTCCACAACCTCTCCTATGAAACCATCCTCTGCCCTCACAAAGAATGTCGAGAAAACACGATTCCAGGTCTCCCCCATTGGATCTGCAAAGAGAGGAAGGGCCTGTCAAGCCTGATCATAGGCTCCTTGAGAGATACACGGGTCAAAATGTACAAAAAGATGGCGAAGGATAAAACCCTTCCAATTAACCTGCAAAACCTGTACAACGTGATTCAATTAACCTTGAAGGTGCTCTTAAACGCCTCCTACGGGGTCATGGGAGCGGAAAGCTTTAACCTGTACTGTCCACCTCTAGCCGAAGCCGTCACAGCAATCGGTAGATACGCCATCACAAAGACCGTGGAAAAGGCGAATGCCATTGGGATCGAAGTGGTGTACGGGGACACGGACAGCGTCTTCCTGAAGTCTCCGACCACGAGCCAAGTCAACGAGTTATTGGGGTGGTCGGAGAAGGAGCTGGGCATGGAACTTGAAATCGACAAGGTCTACCGCTATGCGGTCTTCTCACACTTGAAGAAGAATTATATAGGAGTCTACCCCGATGGAAAGGTTGACATCAAGGGGTTAATGGGGAAGAAACGGCACATCCCCGAGTTTCTGAAGAAGTCCTTCATGGACATGGTGGGGGCCTTAGCCGACGTTCAATCACCAACGGGCTTCGAAGAGGCAAAAAAAAGGATACGGAACATTGTTAGAACCTGTTATAAGAACCTGAAAAAGAAGGCGTATTCTCTGGACGAACTCGCCCTGAAGGTCATGATCGGCAAGCCGTTGGAGCGATACGTTAAGACAACGCCGCAACACGTTAAAGCAGCGAACCTCCTAGTCGAGGTGGGACACGAGATTAAGACCGGAGACATCATTTCCTTCATCAAGACGACCAACGCGTTGGGTGTGAAGCCAATTCAGCTGGCGTCGATGCGGGAGGTGGACGTGGACAAGTACGTGGAATACCTAAAATCGACGTTTAAACAGGTCTTTGACGCCCTCGACCTCGATTTTCAGGAGATAATGGGCGTCTCCAAGCTTGAATCCTTTTTATGGAATTATGAGGATAAGTAATGAGTGCTAATGGTATGTCGTCAAAACAGGGAAGAGGAGGTGATGGAAAGCTGACCGAAGACGATGTCTTGAGCTTCGTCGATGCCCTCGACATGAAAATACTCTCCGCGCTAAGTGAGGACGCTCGAAAAAGCTCTCGGGATATTGCAGAGACGATCGGTGTTTCCACTGGAACCGTCTATAATCGAATTAAGAAGATGACGGAGAGAGGCGTTATCCGAGGATACATTCCCTTGTTGGACCACACGAAGACTGGGTACGTGTTCACAATATTGATCTTGATTCAGGTGGAAGGCGAATACATTACGGACGTGGAGGAGCGTCTTGCCGCTACCAAGGAAGTCATAGCCGTCTACGACATCACCGGCGACTTTGATGTCGCGCTCATCGCAAAATTCAAAACCCAAGCCTCCCTCAACACGTTTATTAAAAGCATTCTGAAGACGCCGCACATCAGAAGAACCGTCACCAGCATGGTGTTAAACGTCGTAAAAGAGGATCCGAGAATATAGATATGACCCCTCCTGGCATGACGGGTGACGCGTCTAGCTAAGACATGAAGCGGGAAAATAAGCCCTTAAAGTTTTTAACTCATGCCACACTACTGATCGTAATAAGCATCAACAGAATTAAGGCGGTATATTTGGCATTTCCAATTGAAGCTGAAGATCAGATCCGAAGAAACGTGTTAAACATCTGCGAAGACCACATTAGGAAAGTCTTGGAAAGCGTCAGAGAACTCGCCTTGATGGTGGATGCTCTTGCCAACAAGGCAGACCTTGAAACCATGGAGAACCATTTATTTCAAATACGGAAGCTGAAGGAAGAGGCTACTGAGAACAAGCGGAACCTCCTAAACGAGTTAGCGGAGACCGGAATGCTCTTGATGAACCGAGAGGACTTCATGCGCCTGGCGGTTCAAATAAACGAGATTCCGGACTACAGTGAAGGCGCAGCATACCGAATCAACTACATGGTGAAGAAAAATCTTAACGTGAGCAGGGACTTATATGAATCCCTCATAAACCTCTCGAAGAACGTTTTAAAAACCGTGACAAACCTGAGGAAAACCATTTTAGCCCTCAGATACAGTCGGTCTAAGGCCATTGAGGTTTCAAGAAGCGTGGAGATCGCCGAATACGTTGTCGACAAGATCTTCCGAGAAACTGAAATGAAGATTATTGACGCCGAGCTCAACGTAGGCACAACCCTCATCTTAAGGGACTTAGCCCAGTTCTTAGAGGACATAGCGGATAAGGCGGAGGACGCCATCGACTCGACAAGGGTGCTGGCGTTAGGCGTCTGAGAAAGGTGTAAGACGTAGCATGGCTAAACAGGTGGAGACGTATACCGCAGAGTTATTTGGGAACCGACTGGTGGTGTGGAATACCAAAGAAGGCTCTGAACTCTACAAACAGGGTTTCTACGGTAAGCCCGTTGGCATCGCCAAACCTAAATCCAACGAATTTGACACGCCGCTCATCCTAGGTTTAATCGAAGGCCTCTACCTCCTCGAAAACAAGGTGATACACGTATGTCGTGGCGCAAAAAAAACGCGGATGAGCGTAAAGAAGCTTCGAAAACACGCGGGAGAAATATACGACAGGTTTGAACTCCAATACAGGGTCTACAAAGACTTGAGAGAACGGGGATACGTAGTCTTACCGGGAATAAAATTTGGTTGTGAATACGCCATCTACCAGCGAGGACCGGGCATCGATCATTCACCGTACCTCGTCTCGGTGAAGGGACCTGAAGAAAACATGACTTCGACGGACATTGTCCGAGCGGGAAGACTGGCAACATCCGTGCGAAAAAAATTCATCATAGCGATACCAAACGCCAAGAC
>DAOVBJ010000219.1 GCA_030670615.1 Candidatus Bathyarchaeota archaeon
CGATCAGATACGAGCTTTAGCAGATCGAGGGGGTGTGATGGGGATCAACTTCTCTCCCAATTTCATCAATCCGACGAGAGCTGATGTGGCAGGCGTCGTCGACCACATCGATCACATTGTGAAATTGGTGGGGGTCGATTATGTGGGGTTGGGTTCTGACTTCGACGGAATTCGAGGGACACCCATAGGATTGGAGGACGTGTCCAAGATGCCGAATATCACTCTGGAGCTCGTCCATCGAGGGTACTCGGAGGGAGAGATTGGTAAGATCCTGGGTGAAAACCACCTCAGGGTGTTTAAGGACGTAGTGGGATGAGATTAACGTAGAGTTTAAGAGGATAGCCTACCCTGTAAACCAGCTTGCTTAAGACGAGGGATGTGGTCGTAGCTAGCTAGCTACTAAGTTAATTACGATAGTGGCTCTTCAGCACTGCTCTTTGGGAGGTGTTTCAAGACGCGTAGGACGTCTATCAACATGCTGTCTCTCCATCGAACCATGTCGTTAAATGATTTTCCCTTCAACAGACTGTATTCCTCATATCCTTCTTTCACCATTCCTGGCAGTTTACGACCCTGCGTTAAATGTGAAGGGGTGTTGAAATAGTTCACAAGATAGGATCCATAAATGGCCCATCGAATTCCCGGACCTACTGACAACGCCTTGTCGACATCTTCGACGCTTGCGACACCGCTGTTGACGATGTCGTTAGCTTCTCGAGTAAGACCTCTTTGCAACCTGTTGGCTATGTATCCATAAACTTCTTTTTTCGTCACAATTGGGATCTTGCCGAGGCTCTTCATGAAGTGAAATGTGCGTGTCACTGTTGTCTTAGAGGTTGCTTCGCCTGGGACTAGTTCTACCAAGGGGATGAGGTGTGGTGGGTTGTAGGGGTGAGCTTCTATGCATCTTTCTGGTCTCTTAGTTGCTTTTTGTATCTCTGTCATCAAAAGGAAAGACGAGCTGCTGGCTATGATCGCTTCCTCAGAAGCGGCTGCGTCTATCTCCCTAAAGACCTTCTTCTTCACATCATAGTCTTCAAGGACTGACTCAACAATATAATCGGCTTCCGACACAGCCTCGGACATGTCAGTTGTGGGCTTCACCCTATTGAATGCGGTCTTCGCGTCTCGTTCATCAATCAACCCTTTTTCTGCACAAAGATCTAATGCCGTTTTTATCCAGTGGAGGCTTCTCTGGATAGCTTCATCGTTGATGTCTTGGATGTGGACGGTGTATCCTTTCATGGAGAATAAAGTGGCCCAACTGTGGCCGATGACACCAACTCCGATGCAAGCTATTTTCTTGATCTCTTTTCCTATAACTTGATTTGGCTCCTTGAATGTCATATTCATCTCCTAACTTATTCAGTTATCTTGATTAGTCTGTATCTTATTGACACAGGATTATCTCAATAAATGATGTGGTAGCTAAATAATTAGCTAAGACTTATTGTAGAATACGCTGATCACCTAAATCTTTTCCACCAACAGACTTGACTATCGAAGCTCCACGATACTCTTTTATCTCAAGGCTATGAACCGCATTAACTATGTTAAACTGTGTAGGCAGGTCTTCCCAGGTAGCTTTATGAAACTCCACTGAACCCTCACCTCGCCAAACCTCTTTTACAACTGAGTTAGAATTACCAGAAGGCGTAAGCACTGCATATGCTATGTCAGGCGTACACCATTCACCGGTTCGGGGCATATACTTATAATGCAAAGTTCCATCATTTCTTTTCTTTTTTCCAGGTTTAGCGGCTTCCTCTAATGACTGTTTTTTCATGTTCCATAGTTTCAAGTCCATAAACTTGAAGCCCATCCAACTTGCGATGCAATGGGTCTGTCCATCGTATACTCGAGGTTCTGGAAGATCACAATTGATTTTTGAGAAACCAAGCTCCTCACGCCCAGTCAGAATAGGATCTGTAAGATTCTCCCAGAGAACCGTTAGCAATCTACCTACAGCTTGGTCTTTTTTTCCATTAAAGACAGCGGGGAAGCTGACGCCAAGCGTGTTATATCCACGACCCGCTAGCCACTCTATCTCAGTCATGTAGGATGCCCCGACTGTTACCACTGGCGTGGACCCCACCTCAAAGCCCTCGGGCAAAAACTCTTCAAGCTGTTCTCTGTTAGTTAGAAAGCTGACTGACCTCGAAGTTACCTTTGGCGAGTCTAGGTTAGCAAATTTTTTGCCTCTCTCTCCTTGCCTTGGCCCAGACGCGGGGCCAAAATGAGTCGGCATCCTATACATCATACCTTTTTGAAATTTATAAGGCAAAAACTCATCTCCTATATATTCCCTTGATTTATTATATACGAAAGATACGTCTAGAAATATAAGGGTTATATGTAAATATTTGATAAAGCTAGAGATAATGTGTTAGGTCATAGAAAGAGTACTAACTGAATAATATGATTTAACCCTACTTTTGATAATGACTTACATTCGTAAAATTCATCTCATAACCCTTACGGCGTCTTCTAGCTAACTGTAAATGACATGAGA
>DAOVBJ010000050.1 GCA_030670615.1 Candidatus Bathyarchaeota archaeon
ACACTCCACGTGAAGTCCTCGCTCGCCGATGAGGTAGACGCGTTTCCAGCCTTTGCCCAAGGCGTATTGAGCGGCGCAGTAGGCGGTGGTGATCAGATCCTCAATCGCCACATCGATCCCCGCCTTCTTTAGCAATCCTGCTAGCTCCGCTCGACTTCTCGTCGTGTTATTCGTTGGGAACATCAAATGTGCTCCCGCGCCTCGAAGCAGTTCAACCGCCTCAGCCGCCCCTTTGATGGGCGTGCTTCCTTTAATGACGACGCCATCTAAGTCTATGAGAAACAGTTTAACGTCGCCTAAGCTAGTTGTCACTTCGAAGCCCTCCGTGAATCATCCGAAAGATCCTTTTGTTTGGGACTCAAGGTTTATCCGCCATTACCTCGCTCTGTGGACTTGAAGGGAAAAATATTTAGTAGTGCTAAATAAATCTATTTGACTGGAAGGGTTCGGGGATCTTGAGGAATAGAACGATGGCTGAGGGAGACATCCGCTGCTTTGTCGCGGTGGAGATCGCTGACATGAAGATTCTGGACAACTTCCATACGTTAGGGAAGGCGTTGACGACCACGGGTGCCACCGTGAAGCTCGTCGAAGCACAGAACATCCATGTCACCCTCCGGTTTCTGGGGAACATATCACGCAGCCGCGTTGAGGAAGTCGGTGAGCTGTTGGATGAGGTCGAGTTTTATCCCTTCGATGTCGAACTGAAGGGTGTTGGCGTATTCCCTAACCTGAGGCGGGTGAACGTGGTCTGGGTGGGCATTGAGAGAGGGGACGTAGAGCTTCTCAACGTGTTTAATCAGCTTGAAGGGAAGCTTAAGGGGATTGGGTTCAAGTCGGATCGAAGAGGCTTCTCGCCCCACATCACGGTTGCGCGGGTTTCCTCGGGAAGAAATCGAGACGCTCTTGTCGACGTGGTCTCCGACTGGAGTGACAGGGAGTTCGGCGGGTTTGGAGTGGACGCGATACAATTGAAGAAGAGTGTCTTAACGCCGAGGGGCCCCATATACTCCACCCTACACGAAGCGTCCGCTCGACAGCGGGAGCCGGGGAGTGTGTTGGCTTGAAGAGGAAAAGCTTTCGAGGTGGGGGAGAAAGAGTAGAGTTTCCCTTTCGAGAAGCCTTCTGGATGAGCGTTGAGCAGATTCGGAAACGTCTTAAACGGTCAATCATCGTGGTGGGATCCATTGCTCTAGGAATCTCTCTGTTAACGCACCTTGAAATGACGAACGTGATCTTAGCGACGTACATGAGCAGCATGGGCACCACGATGGAGGCCTATCAGTTCTGGCTGATCATAGTCTCCCTCTTCGTCTGCGGCATCGGGTTGATTAACGCAAATCTGATCGCAATCTACGAACGCTACCGGGAAATAGGGACCATGAAGTGCCTCGGCGCCATGGACCAGCACGTGATGAAGCTGTTCTTGATAGAATCCTTGATCTTCGGCTTAGTCGGAGGCGTATTAGGCTTCTCCTTCGGAACCATCACGGCAATGGCTTCAAGCAGCGTCCAACTGGGCATCAACGTCCTCGGCTTCACGCCGTTGGAGGCAATCCTACGCTACCTAGCCATAACGACGGGGCTCTCCGTACTCCTCAGCGTCGTGTCAACCGTGTATCCCGCGTGGAGAGCAGCGCGACTTAACCCTGTAGAAGCCTTGAGACACAATGTTTGAATACACCCAGTATGAGACTGGAAAGGCGATAAGCCGTCACCAGAAGAGCCGAAGTGATCACCGGGATGGTCAGAGGGATTGTAATCAACTTGAGTTCATGAACGGAAGTCATGTTTATTAAATAGACGCATACAAAAATTGGATGTTGTGAGAACCATGACCGATTATATTGTTGAAACTCAAAGCCTCACAAGACACTACGAGGTAGGTGGATTCACGGTGAAGGCGCTGGACGACGTAAACATACAGATTGTACGCGGCGAATACAATTCGATTGTTGGCCCCTCCGGCTCGGGAAAAACGACTCTCTTCAACATGATCGGGGGGCTCGACCGACCCACAAAGGGACAGGTGTTCATTGACGAAATCGACATAGCCAAGCTGGACGCATACGAGTTGGCATGGCTTCGCTGTCACCGAGTGGGCTACATCTTCCAGACATTTAATCTCATACCGGTTCTCACCGCCCAGGAAAACGTGGCTCTGCCCATGATTTTCGCCGGGATCCCTCGTGATAAGAGGGAGAAGCGATCCGTGGAAATGCTGGAAAAGATGGGGCTGGGTGAAAGACTACACCATCGGCCAATGGAGTTATCTGCAGGTCAGCAGCAGAGGGTGGCCATTGCGAGGGCGTTAGCGAATGACCCTGACATCATTCTGGCGGACGAGCCCACAGGGAATCTGGATCTCAATACGGGGCTGGAGATCATAAACATCTTGAGGGAGTTGAACCAGGAGAGGGGTGTGACGGTGATTGCAGCCACCCACGACATGAAGATCATCGATGTGAGCGACGCAATTTTTTGGGTGAGAGATGGAAAAATCGAGAGGGCGGAGAGGAGAAATAGCAGTTAACTACGATTCTGATCGGAACTCCACTCGATGATAGCCATCCGGATAAAGCTAACCGTGTCCTTAACGGTATCCTCCGCTCCCTTACAGCTGACTTCAAAGGAGTAGGTACCCTCATTTGTTCCCTTCTTTGCAACAAGTTGAAAGGGTAAGGAGCCGACATTCGATCGATTTCCCAGGAGATAATGGAAGTCAATGATTCGCGTGGATCCGTCCGGAGAGTCTTCGCTCGAGAACCGTATTTGGCCTTCATCTTCGTTGATGTTCCGCACAAGGAGGTGTCGTCGAAAACGCGCAATAACGTACTCGAACAGGGAATCCAATCTGTCCGCTTGAACCCGGACGGGGACATCGAAAACCCATGGCGTACCCATTTCATGGGGCTCCTCGATCGACCACCGCCGAAGCGTCGAAGGAGTGATGTCAACCGAGTACTTTAGGGCCGCTAACGCGCCGACGAGGACCGCAGAGATGGAGATGAGGATGGAGGCAAAGCTCCAAACCGCGGAAACCTTTGGTCGAACTTCAACGATTATGGACAGCATCGACATCACTTTATAATTGCTTATTCCCATCAGATACCCGATTCCCCCACCCAAGAAGCCGATGACGGCGGCCTCAGCGATGAATAATCCCGTGATGTCTGTGGGATTTAAGCCGATGGCTGAGAGAGTTGAAACTTCTTTTCGGTACTCGAAGATGCTGTTCAACATTGTCATCAAAACATTCAGAATCACGATGATCCATGGAATAAAAATGAACGCGCCTCTCTCCTCAAAAAACGATGCAACGGCGGCTTCATACAAGCCTGTTCCATCCGAATACCAGATCGAGAAGCCCTGTTCAAGAGCCAACTCCTTTGCTAAGGACGCGGTTTCATCGGGCGCCTCAATCAATATGTTGACCCTGGAGAGTGGTAAACCATAGAAGACAGTGGCATCACTCAAGGTCATGATGATTACTTCATTGGGGTCACAAGCCCCTTTCACGGGGGGAAATTCGGGATCTGTTATCCGAAGTCTTGAGGGGGCAAAGTCTTTTCCGTCGATGTCCTTTGCGAGCCTGAAGCTGTTTGAGTCAAAAAACCCAACAACTGTAACTTCCACAGCAGTCCCGTATTGTAGACTTACGGTGCTGTTGACTTCAACACCCATGTTCACTGCTAAATCGACGCTGATGAGGACTGCGTTTTCATCGTCATCCCTCAAAAAGCGGCCGTCGACCACGAGGCTGTCGATCCCGGTCAGTTCAGCCTCTGCACTTGGCTGAATCCCGATCACGCCGTATACCGAGGTGCGTTGTGAAGTTGAGGGAACGGATAGACTTCCGAGGGAGCCTAGCCGTGGCTGGTTTTCCGCCTTTAGCGCAGCCAACAAAACCCCGGGTTTTTCCAGGATTAAATCGATGGACGAGGGGTTGAGAGGGACAAAGGTGAATATCGAGGTTGAAGCGGCTGGTTGGAGCTCTTGAACAAAGAGTCTGCCCAGAAGATGGTTCTGTGGAGGGGAATGCCGCTTCGTCGTGAAGCCGTATCCTGTAGAGAAGGAGGTTAATGAGACAAAGCTCATAACTAAGAGGATGATGGTCACAGTGGTAAGGATGAAGCGGTTTTTTCTTCGCCGGAGATTTCTTTTTGAGATGGAAAACGTGGAGACGACTTTGTCTTTTAATATTTTGGGGAGAAGAAGAGACAGGAAAGCTACGCCACCCAAGGCTAAAAACACGTAGGTCAAAAGGCTTAAAGGCGGAATCAATCGGCATCCGGGATAAACCGAATAGAAGAGAGCGAAGAGGACTGTGAAAAAGAGGGGATACGTCGCATATTTGACTGATGCCGTTTCGAAGAAGAGAATCGAGAGGGTGATGGATGTTAACGCCAGAAAAAAGGTCAGAATGGCAACGGATCCGACAGCGTTTGTATAAGAGGATTCAAGCCTTTCACTGAGAACCGTGTTAGCCACGTATGACTCTCGCAGGTCGGTGTATGCTTGACTGTATTGGCGGTTGTCGATTTTTGTTCCAGCAAGCTCCAGTAGGCTGGTAATGTGCGCCAAATCCTCTTTTTCAGCGACGGTGTAGAAGCCCTTCTCATCCAGCTCTTCAAGAAGCTGAGTCGTCGTATCCATTCGGCCTTCCACGGCATCATAGTTTACAGGCGACGTGTACTTCCCAATGTCAATTCGCGTCAATTCGCCTCTGCTCAAGTTGAAAGAGTCAACATCGTCAATCACAAAGTATTTGCTGATTCTTTCGTTTGGAACCACAACAGACGCATTGACCTCGATTTGAATCGTCTTCTCCACGGGAACGATGACGTGGTTTGAAGACGTATTGAGGAAGTCGATGTTAGGGGGTGAGGTCCCATAAGAAGAAACGTATCCACGATCATTCACCGAGCCAGCCTCTTCCTCGACGATGATGAAAGAGAAGCTTTTAGAAGGTTCCGTTGACTCCACAAACCACAGGCTTCCCTCAAAAAGTACGGAGGCCGCTGGCAGCAGCCTAAAGGTGAGCACCACGTTTTCATCCGAACGGGTCAGGTCCTTGAAGGAGGGAACGAAGTCAAAGCCGGGAGAACTTAAATCGTCGTAGTAAACGTAGACGCGATAAGAGGTCCCATCGCTGACCGATAAGTTGAACTTGCCTTCACCATCCGTCCTTTCTGTCTCAACAAATCGCCATTGAAAAGGCAGCTCGCGAAAGGTGTCCCAAACCGATACGGTCGCGTTGATGATTGGTTGATCGGTTACGTCGTCAAGAACTCGACCTGAAATGATCCTCTCACCGGAAGATTGGGCTCGCGAGTTAGAAGGGAAAAACGCCAGCAAGAGGCAGAAGCATACGACGAAGGTAAGACGCGTTAACGATTTATTCCTTATACTCATAATCGACTTTCTTAAACAGACTGCTCTACCTTAAAAGATTTTTCAACACCGAAAGTCTTGAATTCCAAACATGCGGGGCCACCGCGTGTTCCACCTCGTCTCAAAGCTAAATACTGCTGGAAGAGCGCGGTTTTGGGTGTGAGGCGTCGAACCCGAAAGCCTGATGAAGAGCCCACAACACAGATACATGAAGGTGAAACGTTTAAAAGACGAATTTCACATGTACCATATTGGTTATCTTAACATTAAATGTCCTTTGAAGGTGAATAAAAGTGGTAGAGGAGTTACGTGTTGAACAGCTGAGAAGGGTATCCGACTCGATATTTATGCATTGTGAAACCACTGAAGAATTGACGCCGCTTGAAGGGATCATTGGTCAGGAGCGGGCAGTTCGAGCCCTCCTGTTTGGCTTGGAAATAAAGGAACGGGGATTTAATATCTACGTGGCTGGCGTTTCAGGAACCGGTAGGACAACGGCAGTAAAAGATTTTCTGGAGGAGCTGGCTAAAGCGAAACCGGTTCCCTCCGACTGGTGCTACGTCAACAACTTCAGCAACTCATATGAGCCCAGGGCCATAAAGCTGCCTCCAGGGCAGGGAAGGGAACTCCAGAAGGACGTGAAAGCCTTCATCGACGAGGTTCGAAGAGAGCTGCCTAAGGCCTTTGAAAGCGAGGATTACGCCACGAAAAGGGAGGAAACGCTAAGATCCGTCGAGGAAGAGCGGAGAACGCTTTTTGCACAACTCAATCAACGGGCTCAAGAAGTGGGATTCCTCCTTCAAAGCTCAGCCAGGGGACTGCTTATAGTCCCATTGATCGAGGGACGACCGATGAGCGGCGAGGAGGTCATGGCCCTCACCCCACAGGTCAGGGAAGAAATAGAGAGAAGACGGGAGAAGCTAAGCGGAGAGTTGAGAAGCGCTATGAGGCAGCTGCGGGGCTTAGAGAAAAAGGGTAACGAGGAGCTGCAGAAACTGAATCAAGAAGTCGCCCTCTACACCATCGGCCACTTAATCTCCGACCTAACAGAAAAATATCAGGTTTTAACCGAGGTCACGTCCTACATCAAAGAGATGCAAGGCGACATCCTGGAGAACCTCACTCAATTCATACAAGAGCCCAAACCCTCTCCCCAACTTCCCTTTCCCGCTCCATGGCTGAGGGAGATGCCCTTCAGAAAGTACGAGGTGAACGTAGTCGTTGACAACGCTAACCTTAAGGGGGCTCCAGTGGTCATGGAACAAAACCCCGTCTATCAAAACCTCTTCGGAAGAATCGAGAAGGAAGCCCAAT
>DAOVBJ010000109.1 GCA_030670615.1 Candidatus Bathyarchaeota archaeon
GGACATAGATGTGGTAAATGTGCGGAGGCCTGTGAAAAAATGAGGTCAGGAGCCATCCACTTTTATCCGCCGGAACATGACTATCCCATCGTTTGCGACCAATGTGATGGAGCCGGTCCAAACGGCGAGCCGGATCCACAATGTGCAAAGAATTGTCCGTTTGGCGTTTTTTTCTATTCGAGTCCTAAGGGTGGCGAAGGATGGCGCTATGCGTGGTCACCTAAAAGAATAGCTAGAGACTTAGCAGAACGCTTCAGGCCAGCAAGTAAGAAGAGCCTTGCAAAATCACCCTTTAAAATTGAGTGGTCATCCCGAGAGGAGGATGTTGAGAAATGATTGGCGGATACGCGGGGAAACACGTAGAAATAGACCTCACTAATGGTTCCTTTAAAGGTGTTCCGCTAGACGAGTGGGCGGCTAAAACCTTTATCGGTGGACAAGGGTATGCAAACTGGCTCCTTTGGAAGATGACGAACCCAAATATAGACCCTTTTAGCGGAGATAACCTGTTGATAATTAGTACAGGTCCGATAACTGGTTTAGCCGGTGGCACGGACAGAGGGGATATTACGTTCAAATCCCCATTGACTGATTTGTGGGGTAACTCCCAGTTTGGTGGCTTCTGGTGTTCAGAACTTAAATATGCCGGTTATGACGGCGTAATCTTGAGAGGCATAGCTGAAAAGCCTGTCTATTTATGGATTAACGATGACGATTTGGAGGTAAGGGATGCGCAACACATATGGGGAAAAGGCGTAGCAGAGACGGATCAAATGATAAAAGAGGAATTGAATGATCCCTTTGTCAGGGTTCTCTGCATCGGTCCAGCGGGTGAGAAGCTGTGTAGAGAAGCGAGTGTTGTTCAAAACGCTCAACATTTTGCAGCTAGAACAGGAGGGGGCGCGGTTATGGGTTGTAAAAAGGTAAAGGCTATAGCGGTGAGAGGGACGAAAGGCATGCCTCCGCTGGCTGATCCTGATGAATGTTTTCGAATCTCAGAGATCGATCTCAAGACGAAATGGTCAGAGCGCTCGATGCATAGACGGATGTATCGATGGCTGAAATTTGGTCCCCAAGCATCTCATGTCGAAAGGGCGGATCATGGCGTTGGAATTTTCAAAAATTTCAGTGAAGGCGACCATCCTGATGTCCCCTTGTTAGGTGGTCCTAGACAATTAAGAATGAATCGGGTGAGAGATGACAGTTGCACGTATTGTCCCGTAGGCTGTATACACGCAAGCTTGGTGCGTTCAGGCCCCATGAAAGGCGCTTATGCCCATCCGAAATGGGATTCTACCGCAAACACGACGCAGCAAACGCTCATGTTTGATATCAATGGCATGATATATTGTAATGCTATTTGTAATGACATGGGTATGGATGCTGAAGGTGTGGGTAACACCATTGCCTGGGCTATGGAGTGTTATGAAAGGGGTCTTTTATCTCAAGATGAACTTGATGGACTGGATTTAACATGGGGTAATGTTGAAGCCATAGCGAAACTCATTTGGAAAATTTGTCGTAGAGAAGGCATAGGTGATCTTTTAGCGGATGGCTTTAACCGTTTCCTCCCAAAAACAGGAAAGGGATCAGAAGACTTTGCTATGCAGAGCAAGGGCTGCGGTTTTGGCGGATACCAACCGTATGCGTGGCACACCTTTGGAGCGCCTTATCGGTGGGGCGTTTTGTATTCTGTAAATGATATCGGTGGACATCACAATACGGCTTCTGAATCGGGATACTGGGGTAATTCCCTGACCTATTGCACTTTTGCAACCGGTTTGACCGATAAAATGAAGTTAGAGTTACTCAATGCAGCCACCGGCTATGAGTTATCGTATCCAGAAGACTGGAGTCTTTATGGACGTAGATTCATGATGTTGGCACGAAGCTATAACATCCGAGAAGGATATGGAGGTGTCATGCCCCCATCTAAAGCCGACGTTCTACCCAAGAAAGCGTTTAAAAAATTCACGTATGGAGCCGCAGAAGGCGAGCAAATGACCGTGAACGACTGGTTAAACGGTCGTCTTCAATGGTACAAGGATCATGGATGCGATGAGAGAGGAATCCCGACGAAGGAGACCTTACGAAATCTAGGATTAGACTTCGTCTTCAACGATATGGAAAAAGCAGGGGCATGGTAAAACCCGTAAAAATTCATTAAACGTTAGGAGCGTTAGAATGACTAACGAGGTAAAGGTTGAAATCGCACCTTGGCTCAGCCAGGCTTTAGGGAAGAAAAGTAAGGTCACAATGACTGAGCAGATCAGAAAAGATGAAAGTCTGAAATCGTTACTTGAAAGAATTGCAGTAAAATATGATGGCTTTGGGGCCATAATTTATGATATACCCGGTGGAACCATTTATGATACTGTAGTGATTTTTGTTAATAATCGACCAGTAACAAGCGATTTGAAAGTAAAAATTAAGGGTGGGGATACGATCGTTGTGACGCCCTTCTATTCGGGAGGATAAAGAAGCAAGATTCCATAGCAGATCACATGAACACATCTCAACCCGCTGGAGCGTCCCGAACAAAACTCCATCATCCTAGGCTAAGTAGCTAGCTAGCTCATAAGCTATCTAAACACGTCAAATAACCTGACCGATCCCAACACTTGAAGAATTGTCTAAGGTAATGGAGTACTCCAACGTCAAAGAGAAGGCTGTAGTGAGTATACTCGCATTAAGCTAGCTCAGTGATCAGGTTTCCCGAACAGGGTATAAGGTTGGTGTTGGACGCTTCTAAGGATAAGCGTGCGCGGAACTTAGAACCGTAAATCTAGGTTTTAAGGATGAGAAGTGAGATAAAAGTTCCAGACTTGGAAGTATTTAGGGAGAGTGTTTATGCTTAGCTAGCGCGGGTTAGCTGTAAACTGCCATAAAGATAGTGCGGTCTTGCCCATTACCCATTCTTTATCCTCCCACGAGAGCGTGGAAATCTCTCGAAGTAGATAATACAACACCTTTCCATAGCCGATGACCTTTCCACTTGAGGGATAATCAGAAGAATACATGATTCGATCGGCACCAAACTGGTGGAACAGTTGCTCGACAAAGGGTTGGACATCAACGTATGGATATTCTTGTTTCGAGAATGCAGATAATCCTCCCACACTAAATTTGACAAAGATGTTGGGATATCGCGCTAACTCGAGGATTTTTTCGCCATTAAGACTCGGTTGTCCACAATGTTCAATGTGGATCTTCAAGTCTGGACACTGTTTTACAATCTCTGGAATATGATCAAGTCGATTATAGACACTGACATTCATCTTGAGTTCAGCGGCTTTCTTCCAGATCGCATACTGATCGCCACCAAGCGATCGTGCGTTCCCATCGAGTCGCAGTCCTTGAATTCCCTGTCGTGACCAGTACTCTAAGGTTGTCAAGGCATCTTTCTGCGTCCAATCGACGATACCCACTGAGGCTAACCGCGACGGGTATCGTGTTAAGCATTGAACATGATATACGTTATCCGTGTTGCCTGGAGGCGGAAGATCGGCACGGTATTGCACAAGAACCGCTTTATCGATTCCATATTGGTCTAGCTTTAGAATTAAGTCCTCAATGTTAATATAGCGCCCACCAACATGCGTGTGAGTATCCACTACAATCATCGTCATCCATCACTTAATATTAAAATCCAACGTTTAAAGCTAGCTAAACAAGACAACTTAAGTTCTCATTTGTATGATGAAGGTTAATTTCTTGAGATGTTAAACAAGAGATCGAGGTATATGAGTGGTTCCGTTCCGGTAGAAAGAAAATTAAATGCCCAGCTAACAGATGGTCCCGAGACAGAGTTCGGAGACCTTGACGCCACAAGTTCCTAAACGGCTATAATTCATTCCTTACACCTTCAATTTTCCAAGGGACGTATAAGAAATATGACTATTTATCACTGTTTTCATTGTACGTTTTTTCAAGAGATTTGTCATTGAAAGCAGATATCGTGTGCTCGTTTTAGAAACACACCTCATGGTCAGAAGCGCGCGCTCTATTAGTTTATCTGGTAGTCTATCGACAAAGCTTGCGAAACACTAAAGGAAGAAGTGAGCTTAACGGAGGGCACATAAATTTTATGGGAGATCATAGCCGGTTCCATCGCGGATCATACTCGTCTTGTTCACACGGTTGAGCAATGGTTCCCCGCGGAGATAGCGTCTAAAATTTTCGAGGAAGACGTCAACCCGTCGATTAGCGGGCGTCGCCGATCCGGCGCAATGAGGTGTGATAATCACATTAGCCATCTTCCAGAGCGGATGATCTGATGGAAGAGGCTCAAAGGCGGGGGGAAACACGTCGAGACCCGCGCCAGCAATCACCTGATCCTGCAGGGCCTGCGTTAATGCGTCCAGATCAACCGTGATTCCGCGCCCAATATTGATGAGATAGGCCGTCGGCTTCATCGCCGCTATGGCATCTGCATCAATCAAGCGTTCCGTGCCCGGCGCAGCGGGCAGGCAGAGGACGA
>DAOVBJ010000124.1 GCA_030670615.1 Candidatus Bathyarchaeota archaeon
TCAAAAAGGGAGAGGCTTGACTTAGCGTTACCAGTAGCGGAGGCTATCCGTTTCAACGAGTTAGCTAATCGAGATGGCTTGCCTGAAGAGGCTCTATTAGCGTCAAACACTGCTTACAAACGGAGTAAGCTCTATAAGACGGGCGATCGTCCTAAGTACTACGTGATTGTTATGGAATTTCTTGACCTGGTTCGAAAGCGGAGAAGCATCCGAAAATACAAGTCCGATCCTGTTCCTGAAGCAAAGCTTACTTATGTTTTAGAAGCTGCCCGCCTCTCTCCATCATGGGGTAACCGCCAATGCTGGAAGTACATTATTGTCACCGATGAAGCCCTTCGAAAGAAGATAGTCATGAGACGTGAAACACCCGCTGCTGAAGCGGGAACCTCAAAGGCTAGAGAGGAAAGGCGACCGAGAAGATCGAGAGAGTGGATAGCTCAGGCCCCCATCATAATCGTTGGTTGCGCTGATCCAACCAAATCCGGCAATAAAGAAGAGAAGCTGTATTATCTCTTGGATATGGGAATAAGTATGGAGCATCTAATACTCGCAGCTGCGGAACAAGGATTGGGAACATGTTGGATAGGAGGAGGATTCAACGAACAGATTGTTAAAGAGGCATTAGATATTCCCGAAGACATTCGCGTGGTGGCTCTCACCCCTCTGGGATATCCAGACGAATCGACGGAACCTAAATCGAGGAAGACTCTTGAGGAAATAACGAGTAGAGACCGCTGGGAATAAGTGTATCAGAGTATTGAGGCTAGTTCATAGCTAGCGTTTCGATATTGTATTGTGGACTCCACATGTTTTAAGTATATTCTGGCCTGCTAGACACCGGGGGCAAAAAGGTGGTTTAACTATTGACATGATGTATGCTTGAATTGGCTAAAGCATCTACCAATGAAAATTTATAATTGAATTAGGTCTTAATTATGTAAAAGGATTGTGAGGAGGATTTATGAAGTTGCTTAGACTTTTGGAAGGTGCTTGTGACCTTCATATCCACGCCGGACCCAGCATGTTTGCCAGGGTTGTGGATGTCCTTCAGGCCGCGGAACAGGCCCGAGACGCTGGAATGAAGGCCATCGTTCTCAAGAACCATCACGAGGGGAGCATGGGGAAGGCAACAATAGTGAAGAGAGTGGTTGAAGGGGTCGAGGTCTTTGGTTCCATAGTCCTCAACTACGTTGCTGGAGGCTTAAACCCCTTTGCCGTGGACTCGGCGATAAAGCTGGGGGCGAAGATCATCTTCATGCCGACGGTGGATGCCAGAAACCATATACAATTCTATGGAGTGGGGCAGTACGGAAAAAAGATGCAGCTCACCTCAGCTCTGCCGAAGGCATATGAACATGTCCAAGGCATAACCATCCTCAAAGACGACGGCGAACTCGATCCAGCTGTCGCTGAGATTCTAGTACTGATAGCTGATGCTGATATAGCCCTCGCTACATGCCATCTATCCATACCAGAATTGAAGAGGCTGGTCAGTGAGGCCATAAAGACTGGAGTGAAAAAGGTCATCGTTAGCCATGTTAACTTTGAGGTACCCAACATACCCATAGAAGACCAGGTGCAGCTAGCGGAGATGGGTGCCCACATTGAGCATGCATTCATGAGCATGCTACCGCCGTGGCAATGCTTAAACGTGGACCAGATGGCGGAGAGGATCAGGAGGGTTGGACCAGA
This sequence comes from Candidatus Bathyarchaeota archaeon, assembly GCA_030670615.1. Classification (GTDB taxonomy): domain Archaea; phylum Thermoproteota; class Bathyarchaeia; order RBG-16-48-13; genus DAOVBJ01. The sequence continues at coordinate 1,693 of DAOVBJ010000124.1, forward strand.
ACACTGCATACTCTCAAGTGACTGCGGAAAAATAACAGGGCCAACGCCCGTCGAAGGGTTGAGAATGCTCTATCGGCTGCTTCTCGAAGGCGGAATAAGTGAAAAAGAGATCGAATTAATGAGTCATACAAATCCATCAAAACTCCTAAACATATAAAACCAGTAAGGGCGTGGAACAGAGGCATAGACTATTAGTTAGTAGCTATGCTAGCTAGCGTTTAAAGATGGACAGGAAAACGGTTATAGAGATGGTGAGTAAGCTAGTTGCAGTAGCCACAGTGCTTAAGGAGGCTACTGACAAGTTGATGAGCCTAAGCCTAAGAAATAACCGACTTAATAGCTATAATCCATTTATCAGCCTCTAAATCCCTTCTTCTCCCACATTCTAAGGGTCCCCAGCTTAATTCTAGCGCGCGCGCTACGTTTACAGCTCTAATATCTGTGACCTTCATTACAATCCTCTTCGATAATTTATTCTCACCAGTATTTAATAAATAAATTATCTAACTACATGTGGAGCTGGAGCTAGCTACGTAAGGGAGTTCAATAGGCGGGGGTTCGTCGGACTTGAATCAGCTCTGCCACGATGCTGACTGCAATCTCCTCGGGTGTTTCGGAGCCAATATCGATCCCTATTGGCGAATGAATCTTGTTCAGTAGGTCATCGTGGATCCCATCTATCGTTCGGAGTTTGTGATAAATTTGATTGCGCTTAGTGCTGCTTCCGATCATGCCAATATATCGTGCAGGTTTCTGAATAACGCCGCGTAAGACGCTGTAATCATCCTTATGTGCGCGAGTGACGATGACGATGTAATCGTTGTCGGTTACCACCAAATCCTCGGCTACTGTCCCGGGATCATCCACGACGAATCTCGAGGCATCTGGAAACCGTTCTGCTGAGGCAAATTCAGCGCGGTCATCAACAACAATGTAATCAAACCCCACCTTTTTCGCCAGCGAAGCCACTTGGAAGCCAACGTGGCCTCCCCCAAAAATATACACCCGTTCGGGAATCTGAATGGGTTCAATAAAGAAGTCCATGGTTCCCCCGCACACCATCCCCGTGTCGTGCTGGGCTTCATCAGACAGGGTGTGAGTGACTGTTTTGGGTTGACCCGACTTTATAGCTTCCTGCGCTTCTTTAATCACCTGGGCTTCCACCGAAGAGCCACCAATAGTCCCGTGGATCTGTCCGTCGAATTGCACGATCATTTTTGCGCCGACTTCGCGGGGTACAGATCCACTCGTCTTAATGACGGTTACTAACGCAGTCGGTATATTCTTTTGTCGTAATTCTTCGATTTTTTGAAAAATGTTCATGGCTTCTTCACCAATAGATATCGTCATGCAGTGCTATGTATCTTTTCACGGTTACATGCTGGTGAGCATATTTTATTCTAGCTAGCTAGAAGAGGTCATTCAGGGTGAAGAAGCCGGGGAGAAGGTGAGCCACGACTTCGTCTTCTGCCTTCACCGTGGTCTTCCGTGGAGGGGTAATGATGAAGGCGTTGGCGCGTGCCAATACACTGAAAGAGGAGGAGTCTCCAACGAAGGGGTCAGCTCGATATCCTCTCTGCGTCTTTGTTACATGGACAAACGTAACCTGTTCAAAAGGGATGAAGCGCCTGAAGGAGATCTGTTGAGTGATTTTCGCCCTCAATATCCATTGCGTGTCCGCGTCCGAGAGCCCGCTCAGGGTGCGGATCAAGGGAAACACAAAGGTGTAGAAACCAACGACCAACGAATGACACAGTCCTGGGAGCAAAGCTACAGGTTTGCCGCGCACCACAGCAAATCCGGAAACGCGACCAGGTTTTCTCTTCAGTCCATGGACAATTACTCCGGGTGTACCAACGGAATCAATGGCTTCAGATGTGACGTCTTTCGTACCCTTGGAGCTGCCGCCAGTTAAAAGCAACAGATCGGCTCGAGAGATCCCCTCTTCGATTTTTTCCTTGATCTCAGCGACATCGTCCGACGCGATACCGAGGTATAAGGGTTCTCCTCCAGACGCGCTTATCAGACCTGAGACCGCGTAGCGGAGGCTGTTGACGATTGTTCCCGCTGCGACCGCGTCAAGATCGTCTGTGAGTTCGTCGCCCACACAGATGAACGCCACCACGGGCTTCTTGAAGACCGCGATTTTTCCGATTTGCACGGCTGCGCACATGCTGAGGTCTTGGGCCCGCAGCTTATAGCCTTTCCTGAAAAGGATCTGACCTTTTTCCACATCTGAGCCTTTACGAATCACGTGTTCAAGTGGACTTACATTTGACTTAACTTCGATCTGATCGCTGTTGATCGTCTTCGTTGCTTCCACGGCAACAATGGAATCCGCCCCCTTTGGCAGAAACGAGCCCGTTGTGATGTAACACGCCTCTCCGGAGTGTACTTCACGTTCCGGTGTTTTCCCCGGGTAC
>DAOVBJ010000009.1 GCA_030670615.1 Candidatus Bathyarchaeota archaeon
ACGAGGGGATTTATTTCGCCGACGACGCCTAATTGTTTCCCTTGAGTGAGGATGGTTCCTACGCGGCCTTCGATGAAGCTTTTGTGATTTGCTTCAACTAGTTGCTGCTTGAATCCCATGTTGATGGAAAACGCGTTTAAACTGGCCTTTACCTCACTGAAGTTAGAATTCGAGTGCGCGATTAAACACGCAAGCTTCCGTACATTCCGAACCCCCGTTTCACTGGTCTCATCTGGAACCACGCAGTCACCTACCTCGAATACTCTTTGCGGGTACTCGACATGGGTGTTTTTACTCAGAAAGTCCATGAGGCTTGGAATCAGCCAGCTTCGGAGACAGGTGAACCGTAAACTCGTTGGGTTCAAGAGTTCTACAGCTTTTCCCTTCCTCAAATTCATCTTTCGAAACAATCGTTCCCCATTACTGAGGGAGAAGCTCAATATCTCTTGAAAGCCTAACCCAGTTATGACTTCCCTCGTTGCGTCTGAAAAGGCTTCAAAATCACTTATCTTTCCAAAGGTGATCTGCTGTGGCCAGCGAGGCTTCAAATTATTGTATCCATACATGATGACAACGTCTTCGATAACGTCTAATTGATGCATGACATCCATTCGATAGCAAGGAACTGTGACCTCAATGGAGTTTCCACCACTCCACCTCACATTATAGCGAGCACGCTTCAACAGCTTAAGAACTACGTCACCCTTCAAGCTCAAGCCGAGAACCCGATTAACATAATCCAAGTCGAGGTGTACCTCTTTAACCGAAAGGTTAGGCGTTGAAACCACTCTTTCTTCTCCATAAGGATATCGGACCTGTGTGGAGAAGATTTCTTCACCTCTATCTGCAAGGGAAAGTGTGACGATCAGTAAGGTATTCAAAACAGTCCGGTAGTCAGTTCCAGTTACCTCCACGAAGACGTCTTCATCTCCCTCACTTATCTTTCCCAAGTCGTTGGAGTTAATGATGGGGGGAATGGAGAGTACTCTCTCCTCGGAATCACGTAGGATCGGCCAGTGTTCATGCTTCTTCACGAGATGCCCGTATTCTATGCCCTTAGGGTGGCTTTCAACGATTTCACGTAAATCCATTTCAACTTCTCCCCCCAAAGGCACGAAGCTCACGTCTTCTGGTTTAGCCACACCGTACTGTAATGGTGGAGTTATTAACCCAAGATTGTAGAGGCCTATGGACGCGCGTCGTCTCCTTCTTCCATAGGTTTGATCAAGCTTATCCTGTAAATGCATTAGTTCACGGATGACTTCGCTTGTTAAGTGAACCTCCTTTACAACAGCACACCCAATGTAAGGCCTGATATTCTCTAACCTCGGATCTACCTCCACACCAACTCCTGAGACGCCGTTAACAACGTATTCCCTCAGCCCCTCTTCAACTCCGAGGGCCCCCTTCAATTCCCTCGCGATTCCCTCAACACACCAAAGGTCAGGTCGATTACCATCCTTTATTTCAATAGACAGAGCATCTTCTTCAAGGCTTACCGCCTCTCCCTTCACATAAGACAGGAGGTCGGTGAGCTCAGCGAGGTCTCTGGGCAAATCTACTTTGACAAGACGCTGAAGGTCGTTGAATAAAACCTCTATCACAGGCATCCTACGTCAACCTCTGCCTCCTCAACCATTCAAGATCCTGCGTGAAAAGCTCTCTGATGTCGCTAATCCCAGTCTTCATCATGAATAACCTGTCCACGCCTAACCCCCAGGCTATGACTGGAACCTTGATTCCGAGGGGTAGGGTTACTTCCTGTCGAAACATACCCGCTCCCCCAAACTCCAGCCAACCCGCCCCCTCCTTGTACGCGGAGAGCTCCACACTGGGCTCGGTGAAGGGAAAATAGTCCGGTCTAAACCTCACCTTTTCGGCTCCAGCTATTTCCGTGGCGAACATCTCTAAAACCCCCAGCAAGTCACGGAAGGTCAGGCCTTCGCCTATCACTATTCCCTCTACCTGATTGAACTCGGTTAAATGGGTCCTATCCACGACGTCAGGCCGGTAGCAACGACTCAGGGAATAATATTTTCCCGGGATCTCCAATCCCTTGTCGACGAGCATCCTCGCACTTAGGGCCGTTCCTTGGCTTCTGAGAATAAGTCGTCTCGTTTCCTCCAGAGAAAACTTGTAGCCCCATCCTCTTGACCCTGTTTTCCATCCTCGCTCGTGGGTGGCCTTCACGTTCTTGACCAAGGTTGAATGAGCGGATAAATCTCCGGAGGCCGGCTGTTTCACGTAGTAGATGTCATGAATCTCCCTGGCGGGATGGTCTTGAGGCATGAACAAGGCGTCACAGTTAAAGAATGCGAACTCAACGAGGGGGCCTTCCATCTCCCTGAAGCCCAAGGCCACGAGCTTCCACTTCAAATCGTCTAAAAACCGCTTATACGCCTGCTTCTTTCCCGGCCAAACATGCTCGACGGGAGCTTGAATGTCATACTTCCTCAGCTTCAGCCCCCGCCACTGACCAGACTTTATCAGCTCGGACGTAAGCTGGCTCAATTCCTGTGGAGCGTTCTTGACCTCATCAATCACTTTGAGGCCTTCCTCAGAGAGAATGTACCTGCGTTCTACCTCTCTGTTTTGGTGGACGACGTTAGGTCGAGTACTAAGCTCCGTAAGGCCTTTCAAAAGCGGGGGACTTAACTCCCTTAACGACCGAGTTTGCTCACCCAAGCTGGCGATGAGGCGTTCATCAACGCCCTCTCCTGGCTCCCTCCGAACGATGAAAAGGGTTGTGTTCCCTTCTTTTTCGATGTGAAGCCATCCCTTTTTTCGCGCCCAGCCGATAGCGACGTTGAAGTCTTCTTCGCTAAGTCTTGAAAGCCGCTTAGCCTCTTCAATGGGAGATCTGCCTCCTGCCTCGACAAGCCTCTTTATAAATCTTCTCTCAGGCAGACCCTCCTCAAGAAACCGTCTTCCTTCTGAGTCAAGTTGCACGAAGACTTCCTCCCTCTCCAGCACCTCCAGGTAGTTTTTATTCGAGAGCCAAAGGGAAGCCCTCGAAATAGAAGCCTCGGGAAGCCCCGTTCTACGTTGAATCGTTTCCAGATCGGCTTCCTTCCCATCTTTGAGGGTCAGTAGAAGTCTCCTTTCTAAGTGGTGCAGTTCAACCAAAGAAGCCACCTCCCTTGTAATCCTTAACGATCCGATATATCTCTATTGGAAGCATTCGACACTCCTTACCTTTAACATCACAACTACGCCTTGCTTTAAGCCCACCACTCTTTTCCGAAAACGTTTACCCTACCCGCCCCCATAAGATAAAATACCCTCATTATCCCTTCGAGTCAGCATAGTTATTTTGGCCCCTGCACCAGCGTCAAGGTATTGCGTTAAAGCGGAAGGAACATGGAGTTCATGCCTTGCGCCTAAATCATCGGATTTGAACGTGATACATCATCGTCCTTTCCTTTTGGCGCTGTGAAGTGTTTTCTTTCACGTTGCGAGTGATGTAACCCGGAGTGTCGGCGTGATCAGGTCCGCAAGCCCCCTTCCCGAGTTATTTCCCCTCTTCGAATTCGCGTGGTGGATATGGGCTTCCCATCCTCAGCCAAAACCATCTCTATCACTCTGATCTTTAAGGGTTTAAAGCCTCTCCCTCTCCTCAATCGATTAATTTCTCGGGCTCTGAAAGCGGTCTCACGACTGACCACGAGAACTTCGACCTCCTCATCAGTCAAGGCAGGTCCATAGGGATCATCAATAGGCGTGATCACAACCCTATCCATCGCTTTCCTTTCCTTTAGAAACCCTTCGATTTCCATCACCCGCGCTTGATAACTTTCTATTTCGTGGGTTTTAGATTCTTTTTTTAACATTTTTCTAGTGACTACGCCTATGACTACGATTTTACCGATGTCCAACGCTTGTTGAATGAGTCTCTTATGGCCACTATGGAGCTTGTCGAAGGTTCCTCCCAACGAGACCTTCTGATACCTTCTCGCTTTAACGGACATGTCACGTTCCCAAACTCTTTTTAAACTTACATGCCTACCCATATAATGACATGTAAAGGATTTGGGAGGGTATGAACTTTACTCTCTAAAGAGACGATTAAGAAATATAAAAGAGCTGGCCGCATCGCTTCTGAGGTCAGAAAGGGGGCGAGAAGCCTTGTGAAGCCAGGCACCCCCATCATTGACATCTGTGAAAAAGTCGAGAAAAGCATCATTAGGAAAGGGGGGCAACCCGCCTTTCCCTGTAATGTATGCGTGAACGAGGTGGCGGCTCATTATTCTTCTCCTCTCCACGACAAAAGAACGATCCCGAATGACGCTATCGTGAAGATCGATATAGGCGTCCACGTGGACGGCTACATCGCTGACACAGCGACGACGGTGAACTTGAAACCTGAATACGATGGAATGGTATTCGCCATTGAAAAGGCCTTGAAGCAGGTCATAAACGCAGTTCAACCCAATGTTAAGACGACACGGTTGGGGGAGACCGCTAAGAAGACAATCGAACAATACGGGTTTAAACCCATTTGGAATCTCACCGGGCATCAAATGAAGAGATATGTACTCCACGCAGGCAAGTCCATTCCGAGTGTTCCACGATTTACCATGTCAAGACTTAAGACGGGGGAGGTCTTTGCAGTTGAGCCCTTTCTCACCCTATCCTCAGGCTCAGGGGAAGTTCATGGCTTGGATGAGGCTTACATCCTACGGTATCATCGGTCTAAATCTACTCGAAACCCTAAAGCCCGAAACCTCTTAGACGTGATAGAAAAAGCGTATCGCTACCTTCCCTTTTCCCAAAGATGGCTGAAGGATGTTCTACCACCCGAAGAGTTGGATCAAGCCTTCAAGGACTTGTTATCAAATAGGAGCATATCTACTTACCCCGTGCTGGTGGAAAAGAATAAACAAGTAGTGGCCCAGGCAGAACACACTCTCATAGTTACAAAGACGGGGTGTGTCGTCACCACTTTATAGGCTTATTTTTTAGCCTTTTCAGCGTATACCCCCGTGATGAGCATGGGTTCACTGCATTTCTTGCATTCGTCTAGGGATTTAAACACGAAGTCGCCTTTCACGAAGTTCCTCAGGCTCTTTAAGCCGCATTTTTTACACTCGGTTATTGTAATAACCGTGGGGGGTAAGGCCTGTCGTAGTAACGTCATCTTCTTCCTAAATCGCAGGAATATGTAGCTTGAGGCTCCCACTCCAAATACGCCCAACGCAAGCTGGAAAATACCACCCTCGCTGTCACCACTTTGAAGAATTAAAAGAGCCTCGGAAATATAGTAAACACCAATAAAAAGCATTCCTAGCGCGAAGATAATGAAGATGTAGAAGGAGTATGCTCTCGCGTTCCGTGATAGAGACCCCATTTACCTCACTGTCCCACTCCTACCGTATTCCCGATGCCCGCGACAATCACGGTGTCGCCTTCCTCCGTCCCCTCCCGAATGATCCGCTTAACTCTGGCCAAGGCAATATCGGTTCCCTCAAGGATTTCTTTTGTCATGGGGGAGACAGACTCTTTGATTGACTCCTTAACAATTACGGCGTGTACGGGTATCTTATATTTCACGGAGATCTCCTCGATGGTGAACTTTTCTACTCCAATCCCGCCAATAGCTGCGCCCGTTCCCTCAGAGACGCCTCCACTCTTTTCCCCTTCGAGCTTGCCGGCAGCGTCAATCATTACGACCATGGCGACCCGTCCATTCTCTTCTTCAATAAGCTTTTTTATGCCATCCCCTGGCTTACCCACGGTAGAGCCAGGTCCCTCCGCCTTTAAGATAAGAAGTTTTCGACCATCAAGCTGAGTCTCAGCAACGACTATCTCCTTAGAGATCTTCTTGTACGGCACGCCATACATCATTTTAGCGGCCACAATCGCTCCAGCTCCATCCCCAATGGGCTGACCATCGGCAAATGCCTTAATCGCTATGGAATAAGCCTCCGCCATCTCCATGATTTGGTGAAGCTGCATTTGAATTTGCATGATGACATACAAACTCATGGTCTTTTTCCCGAGTAGATAGAAGTGGTTTATGATACGATAGATCGCATTCAAGCCGATAGCCACCTCTATGACACCCTCAAGGTTGTTCGCTTGAATTTTGTCGGCGTTGGGAGCGATTGTCTTAACCTCGTCTTTAAAGCGTTGATCTCTCACGTTGAGGAGATGCTCAAACTTCGGTACGATTCCTCCTGGATCGAGGCCCACCGGCCATATGCTAAAGTATTCTAAAAAGTGGTCAATCCTTGGCGTAGGGTCAAGATCCTCTTTCTCCACCTCTTTCGCAGTGGATATCGCCAAGCTTCTGGCTTTGTCTCTCATGGTCTTGAGCTTTAAAACAGCGTTCCCAACGTCTCTCAGGATCATCCACGTTTGAAATTTCTGGCCATAGATCATAAAGAAGACGAAGGATCCTAGGTACACTACGTTCAATAACGTAGATCCAATATCGCTTTCTTGACCAACAAGGGAGAGAATCAATTCACTTCTCCTCAGACATTCACAAGTATCCTAAACATTCTCATATAAACATTGAGTTTTTACAATTTTTAGTTACGTAGAACTCTATGACGACTTAAGGGAAAGCGGGCTTGCCAACATCTAAGCTTCGCACAGGCGTTAGCACTGGACTAACACTTAAACGCAGGACGGCTTAACTTCCGTGTTCGGAATGGGTACGGGTGTTTCCCGCTCTGCTGTGACCGGCAAACCCAAAAAAGTATTAAAATATGGAGTTGGATAAAGGTTTCGGTTGCCTCGGATAAATTGCGCTCCGGGAAATATCTCGAATTGAACTGATATTAACTCTTGTACCCACCTTATCTCCGCGTTGAGATGTGTAAAATGTTGTTGTCAGGACGTCTAAAACCCCTCATCCCCTATCCAGCTCTCATCATAGAGAATTCTGAAAAGATATTGGTAGTGGCTGACCTCCATATCGGCTGGGAGCGAGTGTGGTCTGAGAGCGGGATATATGTCCCGTCTCAAGCTGACAAACTCAGGAAAAAGCTGTTATCACTCGTTGAGATGTATAAACCGGACCGTTTAATTTTGTTAGGAGACGTCAAGCAAGCTATCACCAGGGTGAGCATGGAAGAGTGGCGGGAGATCCCGAAATTCTTTGAAACCCTCCAAGAGCACTTAGACGAAGTTATCGTAATCCGTGGAAACCACGACGGAGACTTGGAACCCCTAACCATACCCACAACCCGAATCCTTCCCTCAAGCGGCTTGACTATCGGAAGTGACCCAAGCATCGGCCTCTTCCACGGTCATGCTTGGCCTTCACCTGAGGTTCTCTCCTCAGAAGTTCTTGTCATGGGACACATCCACCCCGTGGTTTGGTTCAGAGACGGACTTGGCCTCTGGACCGTTCGACAGGTGTGGGTGAAGACGGAGTGCAGCGGAGAACTGATGGCCAGCGCCTACTTAAAATATCTGAAAGTTAAGACGCGTGGAGATCCTCTGGAAACCTTTAAGCTGAGGACAGGACTTCACCTTGGAGACGCTAGGTTAATTATTCTTCCCGCCTTCAACGACCTCGTGGGAGGCGTATCCATCAACAGATTGGAGAAGCGTTTAATGGGGCCTATCCTTCGTTCTAGAGGAGTGGACGTGAAGGCGGCTGAAGTTTATCTCTTGGATGGAACTTATTTGGGCATGACTGAGCAGTTGCAGAAATATCTAACTGACTTGGCTGAGAGCTAAGGCGGATTGAGCCCTCGAGGGATGTGAAAGTGGATGGAGGGTCCCCGTTGGTGGATGCATTGAGTAAAATCCTGTTTAACGAAGCGTATGAACGGATAAAGAGTGAGAAGAAGATACGGGCTGGAGACGCTGACAAGTTACTACGCCTCTTTGGCGACCGGTTTACAAAAGCCCTTAAAGCCCTCGACGAGGGCCGCGTTCGAAAACACGTTTTTTCTCCGAGTGGACGGCTTGTCTGGACGGTGATTGGAGAGGAGGGGGAATACCAGATTCTGCCATTAGCCACTTTTTGTTCGTGTAACGACTTTTATTTTAGAGTTCTTAGCCATGAAGCCTTTCTCTGCTACCATTTGCTGGCTCAAAAGATTGCTGAAGCCCTTGATAGATATGTTATACTTGAGGGGGACGACCGAGACTACCCGTCTTTACTCTCTGTCTTGAGGACGCCCGCGGTTGAAAAGAGGAAGCTACTTGCGGAGGAAGCGGAAAACGTTAGAAAACTCGTTGAGACTCTCCTTGGAACGGAGGATGGAGTATCCGCAAGACAGCTTCTCATCAAAATTCAGGTCTTCGGCTTTGAAGTTTTAACGCCGCGACACTTAGCCGCCGTCCTCGTGGCAGACAAGAAGAAAAGGTTCAAATGTAGGAAGGGGCTCTGGACTCTGCAATAGGGATACGGAGAAAAGGGTTAAGTACCTATTTATCGTAAGGTGATAGAAGACCGCGTGTAAGGTGAATACCAATGGCGATCAACTTTGAGGTACTGCGATTCTGGATCCTGCCCATAGCCTCCTTCTTGGCTCTGCTTTTGGCCTTTCTCTACATCATTTATGAGCGGAAAGAATCGCAGTAGCCTGATTTCATCCTAGCTCACAACAGTCGATTGAGAAGCCAGTTCACAAGGCTAGGAACTGACAAAAATGAAGCACATGGCCTCTGAAGTTTTCTCCCTCCTCTCAAAGGCCTTGAGACAGGAGATTGAGGGCTTCGCCTGGGAACGGGCGACGGAAATCCAAGTGCTCGCCATTCCCAGAATTCTGAAGGGGGAGAGTGTGTTACTAATTGCTCCAACTGGTACTGGCAAAACCGAGGCAGCGGTTTACCCAGTCTTTGAGCAATTCATTAGACTGCGTTTAAAACATCCTCTCAACGGCATATCCATCCTCTACATCACGCCCCTTCGCGCCTTAAACCGCGATATTTTCAGACGTCTCATCAAAACAGGGGAAAGACTGGGCATCGAGGTTCAGGTTAGACATGGAGACACAACCCAGTACGCTCGAAGAAAACAGGCGCTTCATCCTCCGGACATGCTGATCACCACCCCTGAAACCCTGCAAGCCATTTTGCCTGGTAAGAGGATGAGCAGACATCTCAGTTCCATAAGGTGGATAGTGGTCGACGAAGTCCATGAACTCGCGACGAGCAAACGGGGTGCCCAACTTTCCATAGGCCTTGAGCGGCTTCGAAAGCTCGCTGACCGAGAATTTCAGAGGATCGGCCTCTCAGCAACCGTTGGCAGTCCGGAGAAGATTGCCAGCTTCCTCTGCGGGGAGGAAAAGAATTGCCGTGTCTTGAAGACGTTTGAATCCAAGGATTTGGAGATCTGGGTTGACAGTCCCACCGCTGAAGGAAAGGATGGAGAGATCGCTAAAAAGGTAATGCTTTCCCCCGGAAGCGTGAAGCGAATTCGAAGGCTTTTCGAAGTGATTGACGACTATGAGTCTTCCCTGATCTTCACGAACACTCGGGAGCATGCAGAAGCCCTCTCCTCTAGAATGATTGCCTTGAGACCTGAGGTGAAGGTAGGGGTTCACCACGGTTCCCTTTCGAAGACTGCCCGCGTGGAAGCTGAAACAAATTTGAAGGCTGGAAGGTTTAAGGCCGTGATCTGCACGTCATCCCTAGAACTTGGCATCGACGTCGGTAACATTGAATTCGTTGTCCAGTACCTGTCGCCAAAACAAGTGACTAAGCTCGTGCAACGCATTGGCAGAAGTGGCCATGTGGTCTCAGGAACGTCCAGAGGCTGCGTGATCGCTGCTTGGCCTGACGACATCCTCGAATCCGCCGTAATCGTCAAATTCGCCTTGAGCGGAATATTGGAGTCACCAAAGATCCATGAGAAAGCCCTCGACGTTCTAGCCCATCAAGTTGCTGGATTAGCCCTAGACTGGGGAACGATCAGGCTTGAAGACATCTATGCCCTTGTTACGGGGGCTTGGCCGTACCGGGAATTGAGTTTAGAAGAGTTAGCGTCTGTGGTAGAGCAGCTTGCAGAGAGGAGAATTATCTGGTTTAACGGAGATGTGGTTGGGAAGAGGTACCCCCGAATCTTCAAGTACTATTACGAGAATCTTTCCATGATCCCCGACGTGACGCATTATAGCGTAGTGGACTTCCTCCGAAGGAAGCGTATTGGACGCCTTGACCAAGAATTCATCGCGAAGAACGGTGACGTAGGCCAAGAGTTCATCATGCGTGGTCAGACTTGGAGGCTGATTAGCGTCGACGACGAAGAACGCCTCGTGCAAGTTGAACCGGTACAACAGAGCTTCGGAGCCATTCCCTCTTGGGAGGGGGAGGTCATTCCCGTGCCCTTTGATGTAGCCCAAGAAGTGGGACGCATGAGGGGGAAAATAGCTGACGCCCTCCAAAACGAGGGGACTGCGGCAGGGGTATTCACTGATTTCCCCCTCGACGGGATGGTGGGTGCCAAAGTCGTTGACGTTGTGGCGAGGCAGATAAAGAATAATTATCCAGTACCAACTGAAAAGCAAGTGCTGATCGAATGCTTTGAGAATTATGCTATAATCCACGGATGCTTCGGAAACCTTGTTAATGAAACCCTTGGAAAAGCTTTAGCCTCCCTCCTCAGCTCCCGTCTCGGCATAAACGTGGGAACTCAAGTCGATGCCTACCACATTGCCCTCATCTCACCCACTCAGCTACCCCCACAAGCCGTAAGGGCTGAATTACTGGGAATAACGCCAGAAGACTTGGAACAAATCCTCTCAGGCATATTGGGATACACCTCCCTCTTTGCTTGGCGTCTGTGGAATGTGGCTAAACGCTTCGACATAGTGAGTCGTGGAGCAGAATACCGATCCAGTAGGGGAAGAATACTGGCGTCCACCCTCAAGCACACCCCCATCTACGCGGAGGCGCTTAGGGAGATCTACGTGGAAAAGATGGACCTAGAAAACGCCGAGAATGTCTTGGAGATGATTCAGGACGGAGTGATTGACGTAGAAGTCGTTTCACGGCGAAGGGAGTACTCTCCCCTTGCCCTCCCCATCCTTGATCGAATTGCACCTCAAGACATTCTACGACCTGCTATACCCGCCAAGGCCCTCCTAGACGTCATCAGAGAGCGGCTTGGAACAGCAGAGGTGAGGCTTGTTTGCGTCTTTAACGGAGATTACAACGGGGTCAGAAACCTACGCGGCCTTCCTGACACGATTCGCTGTCCAAACTGCAGTTCGATCCTTCTCGCAGCCACCCATCCGAGAGATATACGCCTAATTAAAATCATCAAAAAGAAGATCTCGAAGAGAAAACTCACGTCGGATGAAGAGAAGACCTGGCAAAGCGCGTGGAAGAGCGCAAGCCTCGTTCAAACCTATGGAAAAAAGGCGTTAATCGCCCTAGCCGCTAGAGGTGTAGGTCCGACGAATGCGGTTCGAATTCTTCACAAATACCATCCGACAGAAGATGACTTCTATACCGACATTATCCGCGCTGAAAGAGATTACGCTCGGACAAGAATGTTCTGGGACAACTAAGACCTCCAAAGAGGCCACATGTTTGAATGCCAGCTAGCTAAAAACTAGCCTCTTCCCCCTCATGAAAAAAATTGAAACGCTCGTTCCAACCGCGTTCGGTATATACCTCTCTCAACATTCATTTACAGGACAGAAAAGTGAAGCGAAAAAACATAGCCGTCCTCCTATTCCTTGCCTTTATCTTCACGTCATCAGTGACCCTCGCACTCTCAAATGTCGAGACAAGCGATTCGGAAACCACTGAGGATGAAAGGCGACTTACCACAAACATCATAAAACTCGCCCTCTCCACCCAGAGTAAAGCCAACCTTACCGTTGACTTTGCCTCCACCTACCTCAACAATGACTTCATTGTAGCAGAAGCGAAACTGAACTACACGGCCGGGGAGGAACTGCTGACGCTTGCGAATGCAACTCTGCACCGAGAGGCGCCTGCCCCCGAAGTAACCTGGGGCAACTATACCCTCGCCAACAGTTTAGCCCTCGACGCCATGCGTCAATTTAAAGCCGCAATGACCCAAATAATGAGTTATTGGGAAGAAACGGATCAAGAAGCGGATTGGCGCGAGTTATCAGAGACCATTCAAAGGGCTGAAGACTTCGTTGCCAAGATTACCGAGCTAGTGGAGAATATAAAACAAGAGTACTCCGAGTATCTTGGCTACAACTTCACCTTAATTGACGATAAATTGAACGAAGCCAGTCAACACCTCACTTGGGCTAAAGCAAACATGACCACGTTGAGGATAAACATGACCGTGAGTAAGCTCGGTACCGCCAAACAATCATTAGATCAGATTTCCGCAGAAGTGAAAAAGATAGGTGAGCTCATTCCCATTCAAGGACGAAGGATAAGCCTGTTTATCGATGAGCCTCTCAAAAAGCTGGTTCAACGTATTGAAGCTCTAGCTAAAGTCTTGAAGAAAAACCTGTCCGAACAGGTTGCAGCGGTCATGTATAAGCTACATGAAGCGGAGACATTAGTACACTCTGGAGATTTGAAGGGCGCTATGTCTGCCATTCAAGAAGCTCATCGTATGCTAATGGAACTTGCAGAGGAAGTATACCTGAAGCACAGCCCCCCGATGTGAGCCTGTTTAGTGCCCCCACTAAGCAGGCTCTCATCCCCCCATACCTTTTGGGTTTAAACGTCCTTCGTTGGGAAAGACGATCTTTTTACAACATGAGTGAATGTTTTATAGGATGAGAGCTAACTTTGTAGCTCGAGGTTACTTGCCCTAAATGAAGTTCACGTTTAGAACAATAGTTTTTCTGATGCTATTTCTTTTGGCATTCCTATTTTCTATACCGTGTCAGGTTTTTTCCCAAGTAACTTCGACCCCAACCAATCTTTCTCTCATGGTTTATAGTGATGGAATCATCCATGTTACCTACACTTTAGCCGTGGATCAAATCACTCCAAGCGTAAATGTGACCTTATTTGGTCTATTGTACGAGAACCTTAT
>DAOVBJ010000098.1 GCA_030670615.1 Candidatus Bathyarchaeota archaeon
GTCAAGGGATTGGGATAAACATCGCGCCTTTTGTGGGTCACGGAACTATCAGGACGAGTATCATGGGGCCAGAGGGCAGTGGTGGGGAGCGGATCATCCCCAGTAAGACTGAGATGGAGCAGATGAAGGGCCTACTTGAAGAGGCTATGTTGCAGGGGGCTTTTGGATTGACTACGGGACTTTGGTACCCACCGGGACGGAATGCCTTGACAGACGAAATAATCGCATTCTGTCGCGTTGTCTCTAAGCATGGTGGCTGTTATATGTCTCATATCAGAGGTGAGGCCGATGTATTGATAGAGTCTGTGAGAGAATTCATTGAGGTCTGCGAGAAAGCTCCCGTCAGAGGCAGCATATCCCACCATAAAGCTATGGGGCCACAGAACTGGGGGAAGCCCAGCGAGACAATACGGCTTCTGGAGAAGGCACGGAGTAGGGGGGTTGAAGTCATGTGTGACCAGTATCCCTGGAACTATTCCAGTGCAGCGAACCTAGGTCGATGGTTCATATCTGGTAGGGGAAGGAATCCAGGAATCGAGGGCCACTACAAGCCTTCTAAGATGGAACTGAAAACATTCTTGAATGACTTGAGAAATCCTGAGCTCTGGAAACGAATTAAAAAGGAATCACAGGAACGCTACGACATAGACGTAGCGAAGAATGAGGAACGACGTAAAACCATGGAGCGATACGACCTTACGCCTTCTGAAGTCGTCAATCCTCGAAGCTTCGAATATATTACATACTCGAAGACCCATCCCGAACTGATAGGGAAGCGGTTCTTCGAGGTTGCTGACGCATTAGGCATAGACGACTATTGGGAAGCGATCCGCAAAGTCCTCTTGGATGATGAAGGTCACACCTTCACTGGTGGCGGAGGCATGTGTGACGACGACATCATCACCATACTTCGTTGCCCCCTATGTGCTGTCTCTACCGACGGGTCAACGAGGGACCCCCTCTCTACCCTTATGCGGCCAGCGCATCCAAGAAACTATGGAAGCTACGCTAAAGTCCTGCAACGATACGTACGTGAAGAACGTGTGCTTTCTCTGGAGGACGCGGTGAGAAAAATGACATCGCTTCCCGCGAGTTTTCTCGGACTGAATAAAAGAGGCTTACTTTATCCCGGTAACTGGGCTGACATAACTGTTTTCGACCCGGACAAAATAGAGAATAAGGCGACCTTCGCACAGCCTGACCAATACCCAACAGGCATAGAGTACGTTCTAGTCAATGGTGAAATCGCTGCCGAAAAAGGTAAACGAACGGATACCCTCTCAGGAAAGGTACTCCTCCACACCCCTCCTCTATAACCTCTCCCAGCTAACTAGCTGATATACATACTCGGTAATCCAAAACGCGCGTTTACCTTTTTTTATATCCTCTATGACGTTATTGACCCTCTTTGTTTGTTGTTTCCCCTTCGTCGTTAGGGACTGTCTGCATAATGAGCATCAAGACTAGCTAGCATTCAATACATATGCGTATCTCTTAATGATTCGAAACTCTTCGGGAAACATTAAATTAGTTCTCTAAGAGATATTTCTAAGTGTGAATAGAATGAATCGCGTTGTACATTTCGATATTCTAGCGGAGAAACCAGAGCACATCATTGATTTCTATAGTAAAGTGTTCGCTTGGACATTCACGAAATGGGAGGGGCCCATGGATTATTGGATGATCAGCACTGGTGAAGGCGAAGGCATTGACGGGGGGTTATCACGAAAGAGCCCCCAGTCCTCAAACGCTAATACCATCGGCGTCGCGAATCTGGATGCGACTATTAAGAAAGTCCAGCAACATGGCGGAACCATCATCAATCCAAAGAGGGCGATTCCTGGTATCGGATTGGTTGCTCTCTTTCAGGATGCCGAAGGCAACATGTTTGGCTTGATGCAGGACGATCCAGAAGCCCGCTAACTCAGAAACACAAAGGCAAGGATATTCTTCATCTTTTTTTGTAGCTAGCTAGCTTTTCCAACAAAAAGGATAGTATTTTTTAATATTTCACACTTCATTCTATGGATAACGCTTAAATATTAGAGAACAACTAGTGCAGACTCCCTTGATTAATGTAGACGACTCATGACAAAGAAAAAGAAGGGGAGGAAAGAAGTAGCTAGCTTTTGTTGGAAGTGAGGGAACATGCCTGCCAAAGGACAAAGTTGCGCCAATTGTAATGGTGATTGCTGTTCCGCTGTGACGTTTATGGCAGATACTGGCATTCGCCTCAATAGAGAGCAAATGGACTTCAGCGTCAACGAGCTAAGGGAATTAGGATTTCAAGAGACATTCAAACCCCATAAACCCTGTGTAGCAAAAACCAAGGACGGCTGCCTAATATACAACGACCGACCCCGATTGTGCAGAAGCTACTATTGTCATGGAAGACACTGGAAACCAAAACGAGTTAACTAGCTAGCTACTTAGCTAGCTTAGGGTTAAAGAGCTTGCTCTGGTATTTTGTTCTGCTTCACGAGGTTCCAATCTATATCGTACCCCAATCCAGGCCCTTTAGGAGCATAAACCAAGCCCTCATCGTCTACTTCAATATCCTCGACGAGGCCGTATTTGTTCGCGCCATTAGCTGGGAAGACCTCGTAGTAATCACAGTTTGGGATGGCCATGGTGACATGAAGGTTGGCTACGTTGTTGAGGGAGTTACCTCCATGGTGGATCTCGCATTTCATTCTAAACGCGTCTGCCAGGTGCGCGATCCTTACTAGAGGCGTGATTCCACCACAAACAGCCACATCACCTCTCAAGATATCGGTCGCCTGTTGTTGAACCCATTGGGCCATCCCATAAAAGCCACCGGGCGCGTATTCGGTACACATGAGGGGTATATCCAGTTTTTGTCTCAGTTTTATATAATTGTATATGTCTTCTTCAGCGAGAGGGTCCTCATACCAGAAAAAATCCAGTTTTTCAATGGCTCGACCAACACGCACGGCTTCTTCGTAGCCATAGGCCCACATGGAATCCAGCATAAGAATCATATCATCTCCCACAGCTTCACGAAGGGCACGACATATCTCCACATCCTTTTTAGGTATTCCATGGGGATGCGTCTTGTATGCTTTCCAGCCAAGCGACTTAAAATGCATGGCTTCTTCTGCATATGCTTCTGGAGTTGGTAGCCATGCAGAGCTTGCGTAAGCAGGTACCTGCTCCTTACATGTTCCAAGCATACGATGAATTGGTAACCCGGCAACTTTGCCAGCCAGATCCCAAAGGGCCACGTCCACGGCTCCTATCGCTCTCAACGAGACTCGGCGATGCATGCTCCACATATCTTGCCATATCGCACCGATATCTAATGGATTCCTGCCCAATAGCCTTGGCTTCAGAACATCAATTAATGGACCAGCAAATACGTCTGCTCCCTGACTTTGAGATCCAAGAAATGAATATCCTTCGATGTCTTCGTCGGTCTGTATCGTCACAATTCCAAGCTTTATATCCCCGCCAAAAAGGCTTCGTCCAGTTTTCCAAGGCTTGATAGGCCACTTGAACAGTGTCACAGTCAGATCAGTTATTCTCATGACTATCTCCCATCAAAATACAAGTGTCATATCTTTACTACGCGTGCATATTAAAGCTATACAGAGGATCCTCTTATCCATAAAGAAGCTAGCTAGCTAGAGCTTGATGAGTAATTGATTATTGTTTTTATTTGGTTACGCCTTTTTCTTAGTTGATGAAAAGACAGGTTATCCTGCAGGAGGATCTGATCGATGTCTTCAGAGAGGAGCTGAACCTCAACCCCGCCCTGCCACACAGCCCACGAAATTACTCGACCAAGAGTCGAGGTAACCTCCAGCCAAGCTGTTTCCCAACATTGGTACCAAATCCGTTACCAAATTGATAACAGGCTTAAACCCAACAATAAATTTAGAGACAGTCCAACGCGCACTCGCTGTGAAACAGAAACACACCTCAGAGTGCCTACTCGTCCTGACATGGTCTGGGTGGATGGGGATGTCTCATCCTGTCTTCGACGCACTCTTCCTTCCGCGAGGTTGAAAGAGATCAATATCGTACTGGATAAGCGTGGTTCCATGACTGGGGACAAATCCTTTTATGCGCGTTCAGAGCTAGCTTGCTATTGAATTCGTGGCGTGATGAATATGGTTTACCGCGTCTCCGTGGATAGACAATTGTGTATTGCATGTCGAGTTGCACCGGACCTGTGTCCAACCGTCTTTGTCCTGGGAAAAGATAATGGAAAGAATCGGTTAGTCGAAGCGTATAGCAACGAGACGTCAAACGACGTCTCCACCGGCGTCATCCCCGACGAACTGTATACATGCGCTCGAAAGGCAGCTGCCGCGTGCCCCGTTCAAGCGATAACCTTTGACACGACATAACTCATTTTTCGACGTCAACGATCAGGTTCCTGAAGAGCTTTTTAAACGCCTCGTCATCGATTATCGGGGAGCCTTGGGGGGTTGCGATTCGCTGTTTTGTGGGCGGCATCGACTGGTAACCTGGAATCCGCTCCGCCAAGCGATCTTCAAAGGTTGATACGTAGGGGTTCTGGTAGAATACCGATAACGGTATCCTGTCATCCCCTTCCCTCGACTTTAACCAGGCCCGCGTCAACTTATTCTCCGCCTCCTCTTCGGACGAGGAACGGACAACAGGGTCCCAATCATCCTGATCCTCCAGCTTATACAGCCGTTTCAAGAATTACTCGGCAGTTTGGACGTCGGTGTAACAGACGCAAATCTGTAACACCTAAAATAACGCGGCACCCAAATGCT
>DAOVBJ010000161.1 GCA_030670615.1 Candidatus Bathyarchaeota archaeon
TCGCTACAGGCGAGTCGAGGATACTCAATCCCCTCATCAGCGAGGACACGGCTGCCACCATGGAGGCGTGTTCATCCCTTGGAGCGAAGATAACGCACAAAGATCGACTGTTAACTGTTGTCGGGGCAGGTGAACTGCGGGCACCCGCGAACCCCATCGACTGTCGAGAATCGGCTTCCACTATACGATTTCTGACGCCAATTGCGGCCTTGGCTGAGGGAACAACCGTGTTGACTGGGAGCCCAGGTCTCAAGCGACGACCCATCGAACCCCTCATGAGAGCCCTTCAACAGCTAGGTGTGAAATGTACTTCTAGTAACGGGTTCCCCCCAGTATCTGTTGTAGGCGGGGGGATAACGGGCGGTTGCACCTCTCTGGTGGGCAACGTAACCTCCCAATTCATTTCAGGTCTCCTCTTTGCGTGCCCTCACGCTGATGAAGACACGACGATCGAGTTGACGACGCCTTTAGAGTCGAAGCCTTACGTCAAGTTAACCAGAAAAATCATCGAAAAGCATGGCATCAACATTGAAGCGTCCAAAGATTTTCGAAGCTTCGAAATCTCTAGTGGACAACGCTACGTGACACAAGAGCACCTTGTTCCAGGAGATTTTTCGTCATCCGCTTTTCTACTCGCGGCAGCGGCTATCACCCACTCAAAAATAGCCGTCAGCAACCTCCATCAACCTATGCCCGACGATGAAATCATCAACATCCTCCAACAAATGCGGGGGAGGCTCCACGTGAGGAAGGGAGTTATTGAGGTCGATGGAGGCGACTTAACGGCCATCGATATAGATGCACAGGACATCCCGGACCTCGTTATGCCCTGCGCCGTCATGGCCTGTTTTTCCGAAGGGGAAACGAGAATTTATAATGCGCAACGACTTAGACTAAAGGAGTCCAACCGGCTGGAAGCCCTGTCCACTGAGCTGAAGAAGATGGGCGCGGAAATACTTGAAACGAGAGATGGCTTACGAATTAACGGTCCATGCACCCTTCATGGTGCTACTGTAAATCCTCACAATGACCACCGAATCGCTATGGCGTGCGCCGTTGCAGGATTAAAGGCTGAGGGCCGAACGATGATTCTGAATGCAGAATGCGTAAATAAGTCCTATCCCACCTTCTTTAAGGACTTGACGAAACTGGGGGCCAATATCCGTGTCAAGTAACTCATTAGGGAGAAACTTCGTCGTAACCTGCTTTGGTGAGAGCCACGGCAGATGTGTGGGCGTCGTCATCGATGGCTGCCCACCTGGCCTCGAACTCTCCGACGTAGACGTGCAACGGGAACTGGATAAACGCAGACCAGCTGCCAGTAGCATCTTCACACCGAGGCGAGAAGAAGACCGGATTGAATTTTTCTCGGGAGTCTTTAAGGGACGAACGACTGGCGCGCCGCTCTGCATGCTCGTCTGGAATCGGGAGGTGGATTCGCGACCCTATGAGAAAATACGTTGGATGCCTCGGCCTGGACACGCGGATTATCCCGCGCGAATTCATTATAAGGGCTTCAATGATTACCGAGGGGGTGGCCGATTCTCTGGGAGGTTGACTGCGGCCTATGTTATGGCTGGCGCTGTCGCTAAGCGGTTGCTGGAGGGGCTTGGAATAGACGTTCTGGCCCACGTCGTTCAAATTAGCCACATAGAAATGGTGGAAGTGCCATCGGTCGAAGAGATAAGAACCCTCGTCTACTCGAATCCCATGCGGTGCGCTGACGGGGATGTGGCACGATTGATGGAGAATGTGGTTCAGGACGCGCGAGACGCGGGGGACAGCGTCGGCGGCGTTGTCGAAGGTCGAGTGCTCAACGTGCCGCCTGGCGTCGGTCAACCTATATTTGACTCCCTTGACGCTGACCTTGCCAAGGCGTTATTTACCATTCCCGCTGTGAAAGGCGTTGAATTCGGTGCAGGCTTCAAGGCAGCCAGTCTCACAGGTTCTCAAAATAATGACGCTTACACCATGAAAGACGGCCAGGTGGTCACGTTGACCAACAATTCAGGGGGCGTCTTGGGGGGGCTTTCCACTGGGATGCCCATCACGTTTCGCGTTGTCTTCAAGCCAACACCATCGATCTCGAAGCCCCAGCAAACAGTTGACGTGAGGGCCTTGGTTGATACTGATATTGAGGTTAAAGGTAGACACGATGCCTGCATTGTTCCGAGGGCAGTGCCCGTTGTTGAGTCGATGGCAGCGATCACCGTAGTGGATCATCTCCTCGCTGCAGGCTTTTTGTGAAGGACGATGTTTACGCTGAAGGGCGATTTAGAAAAATTGAGGAAGCTCATCCTTGAGGTCGATCAGCAAATCTTTGAATTAGCTGCGAAGCGATTTCGACTCGTGGCGCGAGTGGGCGATCACAAAAAGCAGCAAGGACTGCCCGTCGTGAATCTTTACGTCGAGAAGGAAGTTATCAGCAGAGCTCTTGAACTCGATGAAACGCTGGACCTTCCAGAGGGTTTCTCCAGTAAGCTCATTAATCTCCTCATCCAGGAATCCGTTTTGGCTCAGGCGGGAAACTCTACGAACCGGGTTGCATACCTCTACGATGTTGCTGATCAGGTGAAGGAGCTTGAGGCAAAGGGCGAGTCCATTATTAAGTTGGACATGGGAGAACCCGCTTTCTCCACCCCACCTCAAGTTAAGGAGGCAGCTTCAACCTCTCTCCTCGAAAAAACCCGTATAGGCTACAGCTCTTCACAAGGTCTGCCCGAGCTGAGAAGTGCAATTGCTACAGCATTGTCTCAAAAACACGATTGTGCCATCAGTGCAGAGCAAGTATTAATCACTCCCAGTGGAAAGTTCGCGGTCTTCGCTGCGATCGTATCCATGATCTCTTTGGGAGACCGCGTCCTCCTTCCCGAACCCTCATGGCCTGTCTACGAAAATTGTACACGAATGGTGGGAGGACGGGTCGACTTGATCCACACTTGTTTGGAGGACGATTGGAGGCTTAACATGGAGCGGCTTGAGGAAGCCTTAGCGGTCAAGCCTAAACTTCTCGTCTTGTGCACTCCAAGCAATCCCACGGGTAAAATCGTGTCTGAAACAGATTTAGAAGAAATCTGTCGACTTGCTGAAGCGCAGGGAACGGTTGTCTTGTCCGATGAGGCGTATTCAGCGTACACCTTCACGACCTCGACCAGCATCCTCGATGTAGCTGCTTCCAACTTCATTTACGTGGACAATTTCTCCAAGTTGTATGGGCTAACGGGGTGGCATATCGGTTATGCTGTCTCTGACCTCGAAACAACTGCGAGAATGAAGAGTCTTCTCCAGCTCTCCGTAGCCTGTGTCCCCGAGTTCGTACAAAAAGCAGCTTTAAACGCTCTGACCATGAATCAAGAATATGTTGAAGCTTTTTCGAAGGAAATTGGTGAGCGCATCGA
>DAOVBJ010000143.1 GCA_030670615.1 Candidatus Bathyarchaeota archaeon
TTAATCAAGATAGGTCAATCGTCCATTTATTCTATACGAAATGGTTTTGTAAAGGTGTTTAGCATAAAAAGTAGTTTCAAGGAGGAAAGGGAAAAAGCGGTAGAAAGACTCGTTGACTCAGGGTACCTTCGGTCGCGAGAAGCGATTCGTGCCATGAAGATGGTGCCTCGGGAAGAATTTCTCCCCGAATCTTTGAGGAAGCGGGCCTACGTTGATACGCCCCTCTCCATCGGCTATGGTCAGACCATCTCTGCCCTCCACATGGTCGCTATGATGGCTGACGCCTTAAATCTTGAGACGGGTCAGATAATTCTTGAGGTGGGATGTGGAAGCGGCTATCATGCGGCTGTCATCGCGGAGGTGGTGGCTCAAAAGAGTGGGGGGCGACAGGGACATGTGTACAGCATCGAGATCGTGCCGGAGCTGGTTCACTTTGCACGGGAGAATCTTCGACGAGCCGGCTATGATGAGCGGGTCACCGCGATTTTGGGGGACGGCTCTCTGGGCTATTTTGATCAAGCACCGTACGACAGGATTTTAGTCGCTGCAGCCTCACCAAGCATTCCCAGCCCATTGATTGAACAGTTAAAAGAGGGGGGCATCCTTGTTATCCCCGTGGGAAACCTTTACTTCTTCCAAGAGCTGTTGAGGGTGAGGAAGGAGGGCGAAAGAATTGTTAGGGAGGGGCTTGGAGGCGTCGCCTTTGTCCCTCTAAGAGGCAAACACGGCTGGAAAACCATTCGTTAGAGGGGAGGGAGGTCTTGTCTAAGGAGAAAAGTCGGGGGGCTGACGATTCGTTGAAGCCCACTCTATGGTATTCTCTCCTCAAGCTGTCAGAGCTGGGAGCGTTAAACAGGAAGATACTGGTCTCCACGATCGCCTTAGCTGGGGACCGTGGGGTGTCGCAGCAGACGGCTTCCAAACACCTGATCGAATTGGATCGCGGAGGATACATAGAGCGTCAGGCGTCTGTTCAGGGAAACCACATCAAAATAACTGAAAAAGGGAGACGGGCTGTAGAGGGGATGTATCTCAAACTGAGAAGCGTTATCGACAAGAAGCCCCACATGCTCACTTTTAAGGGAAAAGTGGTAAATGGGCTGGGGGAAGGCGCCTATTACATGAGTAGACCGGGGTATCGCGAACAGTTCTCGAGAAAACTCGGCTTCAACCCCTTTCCCGGAACCTTAAATCTGAGGCTCGTCCCCTCGCAGGAGGGGGTTAGACGGGAGTTAGAAACCCTTCCGGCGATTACCATCAAAGGATTCAAGCGTGGAAAGAGAACCTTTGGAGAAGTGAAGTGTTTCCCCGCCGTCATAAACGACAGCGTTAAGGGCGCAGTGGCTTTAATACATCGAACACACCACGATGATTTGGTAATAGAATTGATCGCTCCCACTCATTTGAGAAGAAGTCTGGGCCTTAGGGAGGGAAGCGACGTTAAAGTGACAATCGTATTCAATAGTTGACTCACTCTCTACCTCCCTATCTCCCTTCGCGGAGAGTAAATGGTGGTATCGCACGATTGTACTGGTTAAGGTCAGTAGTGAAGTCGAAAAGGAGTTGACACAAGTCGAGGAGATTTGAGGGTCTTCTCTATTTGACATGACATTGGTTCTGCAGGGCGTAAGCCTGTTTTCCCACTCTTCAGTAGTCGGTCAGTAGAGAAATTCAGGTGCATAGACCGCCTGTACCTTAAAACCATTTATCGAGAGACGTCTTTTTCTCCTGTTTCTCGAAGGCGACGACCATTTTTTCCACAGCGTTCCGAACTCTTTTCTCGGAGAAATCCCGTTCTCCGCAGAGGAAGGCTACAACACCCAGCAAATCCGGTGTCTGCCAAGATAGATGGTAGTCCGTGGTTACTTCAGGCTTCAAAAATATGTCCATAATCTCCTGAGGATCAACAGGGAACAGGGAGGCGTCGAACTGCTTCACCACCGCGTCGAAGGTTTGATGTTTTCGTACCAAGGATAGAGCCCTCTTCGGGCCAACACCCTTGATCCCATTGGGATTGAAGTCAGTTCCCACCAAAATTGCCAAGACGACTAACTGCTCCAGACTTATGTCCAGCTCCTTCAACATCTGCTCCAGCTCAATGATTTCGGGCTCAACTTCCACGTAAACCTTCTTTCGAGGAAGCTTTCGCCTGCCCGAGATAGCGATGTTACGAACGAGCCTCGAAGCACCAAAGAGCAGGGAGTCGTAGTCTTGACTTGCGGCAGCCCAAACCTTACCTGACGAAGCCATGTAGGCGGTCTGAGCCTCCCCCTCAGAGGGCGCTTGAATCCACGGTATCCCCATCAGGGTTAAGAGCCTTTTGGAGTCCTCGACCATATAATTCGTTAACCGAGCGGTAGCTTGGGAATACATTCTTGCATCTTCTAATCTTCCTTCGCTCAAGGCTTCCCGATACTTTTTCTCTGCTTTCTTTTTGACGCTGAGTCTGCGAGCGATCTCTCTCTTCTTGAGTACAGGAGGCTTGCCATCGAAGACATAGACCGGTTTTATCCCAAGTTTAATGAAGTTCATCGTTCGATAGAGGAGACCGCTGAGATGGCTTGTAACATGTCCCGCCCCATCCATGAGGGGGCGTCCGTCAAAACTTCGTATTATGGATAGAAATTGATACAACGTGTTATGCGCGTCGATGGCCACACTCTTTCCACTTAAGGATTGAAGACGGGTCTTCTTCCGGGCTACGATGTCGCTGATTTGAACTCCCAAGAGCCATCACCAAACACGCTTATTAGACGCTTATGAGGAAAGGGGAAACGGGGACGAAGGAATTGCTTTCATGTCTTTCTGAATTCAACGCGTTTTTTGTTCTTCGTTAAAGTAGAAACGTGAATGATGCCGTCTACTTCAAGCCGCATCAAAGTCTTATTCAACTCTCGAAGACTTAACTCGCCATACGATTTCTTCAATGCCCTTAAGATTTCAGTGTCGGTTGAGCTGCCTCCCCTCTTTAAAAGAACCTCAACGAGGGAGGTGTGCAATGGCTGAACATCCCATAACTTTGACATATCGGTTCCTCTCTCATGCCACGTTAGTAACTGCCTGAAGGGGTTTTCTAAACTGTTTGGTTACGTTTTGATACCATTTTTCCATTTCTGAGGTTATAGTGGGTCCAACTACATCCATCGCCCGCTTGAAGTCTGCCATAGCGACGTGGGTCGTGTCGGTGCTTCGTCGAAGAACCTGCATTCCGGCTTCACGGCATAGAGCCACGATGTCCGCGCCAGAATATTCTTTCGTTTCTCGGGCCAAAGCCGATACGTCAACGTCGTCGGCGAGGGGCATTTCTTTGGTGTGGATCTTGAAGATCTCCTGTCGGCTTTCTTCGTTGGGGGGTGGAACGTAGATCAACCGGTCAAACCGGCCCGGTCGAAGCATGGCGGGGTCAATAATGTCCGGCCTATTCGTGGCCGCGATCACAATCATGTTTTGAAGGGTTTCAAGGCCATCCATCTCCGTTAAGAGCTGACTGATAACCCGCTCAGTGACGCCTGAGTCCGAGTATCCTCCGCCCCTCCTGGGAATCAGAGAGTCCACTTCATCGATGAAGATGACGACGGGGGCAGCCATTCGCCCCTTCCGAAAGATTTCTCGAATCGCCTTCTCCGACTCTCCCACCCATTTACTGAAGATCTCAGGACCCTTAATGCTAATGAAGTTCATCTCGCTTTCAGTTGCCACGGCCTTTGCAAGGAGGGTCTTCCCACATCCAGGG
>DAOVBJ010000203.1 GCA_030670615.1 Candidatus Bathyarchaeota archaeon
GGTGGTTACTTGAATGAATTGAGCAAAGCCTGTGGAACGGGCGTGTTCTACTCTCCCCTTTCCATGACAGTGATGACAGACCTTGGGCTCAGTCCCTGGACGCGCGCCACTACCGTGGCAGACATCACATGTTTCATTTCGAGAAAGATTGATTACCATTTCAACTCCTGAAGCCACCTCTTCTAACGTAATTTCTAAGTCATACCGTAGGTTAGCTCCCCTTTGAGGCCCATAGGTACGCGACCTTTGACCCCCAAAAAAGATGTCGAAGATGCTGTTGAACCCGCCAAATCCAAAACCTAGATCTCGAAAGACTTCGTTGAAGTTGACGCCTCGGAAGATATCCTCCTGACTATATCGCTGGCCTATTCCAGCGTGGCCATAGAGGTCGTATTGCTTTCGTTTTTCGTCGTCTGATAGGACGGCGTAGGCTTCAGAAATCTCCTTGAATTTCTCCTCGGCACCTGGATCTTTGTTTCTATCCGGATGATACTGTAAGGCCAGTTTTCGATATTCGCTTTTTAAGTCTTCCTTGCTTGCGTTTTTGGACACGCCTAGAACTGTATAGTAATCCCTCTTATTCATCACGCGTCAACCATTGAGCATTGGAAGGGAGAGCGAAGCTTTACTTTTTATCTTCGTCGACCACCCGATAGTCGGCGTCAACCACTCGATCCCCATCTCCCGAATCGTTTGCCTCAGTTTTTCCAGGTTGCTGTTCCTGTTGCGTTGCTTGTTGCGCCTGTTGCTGAGCTGCTTGTTGATAAACGGCTGTGCCCACTTCCTGTAACACTGTTGTGGCTTCTTCGGATCGGGCTTTGATGGCGTCCACGTCCTTTCCAGCCAACGCCTGCCTTAATGCGTCAACGGCCTTGTCGATGCGTTCCACATCTGCACTGCCTATTTTTTCTTTGAGGTCCTTCTTGGTTTTCTCCGCGTTGTAGATCAAGGAGTCCGCGTTGTTTCGAGTGTCCGCTTCCTCCTTCTGTCTCCGGTCCTGCTCCGCAAATTGCTCTGCTTCCCGCACCATGCGATTCTTCTCGTCGTCAGATAGCTTCGTCGACGCGGTAATTGTTATCGTCTGTTCCTTATTGGTGCCTAAGTCCTTGGCGGAAACATTCAAGATCCCGTTGGCATCGATGTTGAAGGTCACTTCGATTTGGGGAACGCCTCGGGGGGTGGGCGGGATGCCCGTGAGATTGAACATGCCTAAGGAGAGGTTGTCGGACGCCATGGATCTTTCGCCTTGCAGCACGTTGATGGTTACCGTGGACTGGTTATCCGCTGCCGTGGTAAAGATCTGGCTCTTTTTGGTGGGGATGGTGGTATTGCGTTCAATCAGTTTTGTAAATATGCTGCCCAGGGTCTCAACGCCTAAGGAGATGGGTGTTACGTCGAGGAGTAACAGGTCTTTCACCTCTCCGGCCAAGACGCCTCCTTGAATCGCCGCGCCTACGGCCACACACTCCATGGGGTCGATTCCCCTCTCTGCGGGTTTGTTCATAATGTCTTCAACGAATTTTCGTATGAGGGGCATCCGAGTCTGTCCACCGATTAAGACGATCTTGTCTATGTCTTGTGGAGTAAGCTTGGCGTCTGAAAGTACTTTCAGTATGGGCGCCCGTATTCGTTGGACGAGGGGTAAGGCCAACTGTTCAAGTTTTGTACGGGTTAGAGTGATCTGTAGATGTTTGGGTTCGCCCTGATCCGAAGAGATGAAGGGGAGGCTCACCTCGGTTGTGAATAGGTTTGAAAGCTCGATCTTCGCCTTTTCCCCTGACTCTTTAAGTCTAGCCATGGCTGTTTTGTCACTTCGAAGGTCGATTCCCGTCTGCCGCTTAAACTCCTCTACTAAATAATCAACAACAGCATAATCTATATCCGCCCCTCCGGTCTTTGTATCCCCACTTGTGGATATGACTTGGAAAACTCCACCGCCAAAATCCATTAAGGTGGTGTCATTAGTTCCTCCTCCAAAGCTGAAGACCATTATCTTCAATTCTTTTTCAAGTTTGTCGATTCCATAAGCCAAACAGGCTGCGGTGGGCTCATTGACCGTTCTCGCAACTTCTAAACCAGCGATTTCGCCAGCGTCCTTCGTCGCCTGTCGCTGGTTATCGTTAAAGTGGGCAGGGACGGTAATCACCACCTTGTTGATGGTGTAACCCAGAAAGGCTTCAGCATCCTTTTTTATCTTCTGAAGGATGAATGCTGAGATCTGTTGGGGCGTGTATTCCTTCCCCTGTATGGTCACCTTGTAGTTGGAGCCCATTTTTCGTTTTATCTCTCGTATAGTGCCTTCAGGATTTGTAACAGCTTGTCTCACAGCGGGGTCGCCTACGAGGAGCTGTCCTTCCTTGGTGAAAGCCACGACTGAAGGAAACATTTTACCTGCTAAGGTGGGGCCTTCAGCGCTAGGAATGATCGTAGGTCTTCCTGCTTCAATCATTGCCGCTGCTGAGTTTGTTGTGCCTAAGTCAATTCCCAAGATTTTTTCCTTGTTTTCAGATTCGCTCATTTTTTTAACCTTTTTTAGAAAAATTGGAATCAGTAGAAGATTGATACGCAATCTTGACGAGGCTTGGGCGGAGAACCTTGCCTTTCAGGGTGAAGCCCGCTCTTATCTCTTCGACAATTAATTCTTCATCGCCGTCTCCTGAAACCCTTTGCACAACTTCATGATTGAAGGGATTAAACTCCTTTCCAACTGTTTCGATCTTTGAAAGACCCTCTTTTTCAAGGAGTCCATAAAATTTTTTCAACGTGATTTTC
>DAOVBJ010000108.1 GCA_030670615.1 Candidatus Bathyarchaeota archaeon
AACTCCGCTGATACCGGAGGGATATGAGAGTGCATGGTATGTTTTCACTCTTCGTTTGAGAGGCGCGAATGCAGCTAAGAGAAACAAAGCACTTAACAGAATTCGTGAGAGGAGAGTTGGCGCTCAGGTATACTATCCAATACCAGTTCATAAGATGCCATTCTACCAAAATAGTTTTGGTCAAACGCGGTTACCTAAAACCGAGACTGCGGCCCGACAAGTTATCTCCATCCCCGTCCACCCCAGTTTAAGCGAGAACGATTTAAAACGGGTGATCTCCGCAGTCAAAGACGCCGTTACGTAGCATGTGTAAAACGAGTTGGCGCCCATGGAAGCCTCTTCAAGCCGCATTCCCATAAAATTCTTTATCCAAGGGTTGGGTGAAGTTGAAGGAGAGCTTGTTCGCTTTCGAGCCCCCAGAACCGTGGACGCCCTTCTGCGAAAAATGCCTTTAGAAGGGCGCGCTGCCTTGTTGAAAGGAGGCTTCTACTTTACTGTACCTTTACCGATGGGTCTTGAAAAGCCGGTAAAAACCGTTTCGTCAGGCACTATCGCCTTTTGGCCTTTAGGAAGCGCTCTCTGTCTCTTCTACGACGACTCTACGACCTACAGTCCAGTAAGTGTGGTTGGAAACACTACTTTTATCGACGTTTTGCGAGAGGTGCAGATGGGAACGATCCTTCGAGTTGAAAAAGTATAGCTTTCTACGGTGACTTATCCCGTAAACTGGTATAGTTTTAGGTTACTATTCCTGGCCATTAGCTGAATTACTCCTCTTCGTTGAAGTGAATCAAGCAGGTTCTTTGCTACACTCAGCCGAACATCGTATCGAGACGCGACCATGTAGGGTGTAATGGCCTTCATCTTCGATATCTCCCCCATAAGTTCTTTATCCTCAACGCCGGGAAGGCTGACTCCCCCTGTTCGCCGATTCAAGACATTAGCGCTAACTCTTTTTTTTCGCGGCTCCTGCTGTTGTTTTTTCGTTCGCAACGTTTGCTGTCTTTCCATTTGTTTGAGAGATCGTTTCTTTGCGCTACCCAATGACTTCACCGGATAACCCTTTAGACGCGTAAAATAAAAAGTTGATGGTTTCCTCTACGGCGTCACTGCTTCTTCTGCCACTCTTTTATTGGAACACCCAGCTCCCTCTCTATTTTCGACCTGTACAGGGTGTTCATGGCGCAAAAGGGGATCACTCGACCATCAGGAACAGCGTAGTGTATCCCACACCGCTCCAGCCGCTCCAGATCGAAATTATACGGGTCTTGAAAATGCATCATACCGATCATGAGAATTCTTTTCATGAAGTTGCCCAAGGCGTCATACGAGGCTTCCTTAAACACAGATCCCAGCAATTGTTTGAGCAGCCCCAGTTTCGCGTGGCGTAGGACGGCTGAAACCATTTGAAGCTGCGCTCGCCTCTTTGATCCCTTCAAAGCTGTGTCGCGAACTTTTTTCATGGCCTCTATAAATTCGTCAATGTCAACGTTTTTGGTTATTGAGACCAGTTTTTTGTCCGTGATCAACAGGAACGCAGCCATTCCACAGTGTTCGTGCACCGTGAATTCGGGGTACGTCTTTCCCTTCAATGCTCCGAGGGCCTGAGAGATTGGGACGACGCTGGGCACTGGATAGAAGTCAGAGGCCTGGACTTGGCCCTCTGTCTGCTCCTCAATCAATTGGATGCAGTCGGGAATTGTGATACGCATCTGTTTTCGCTTCTCAAAGTCTATTCTCCCCGTTATAGAGACCGGTTGAAAGTTGACGCATCGGATGACGTCGAAGTTTTCAGCGGCGAAGGCGATGATGTCTCCAAGCTGGTCATCGTTTACGCCTTTTACCACGGTCGGCACTAAGACAACGCTTGTCAAGCCCGCTCTGCGACAGTTTTCTATGGCTTTCATCTTGGTCTCCAGAAGGTCTCGTCCACGGGTGATCAAGTAGGGCTCCGGTTTGACGCTGTCAAATTGGAGGTAAATTGTGCTCACTCCCGCGTCGAGCAATTCATGGCAGTATTCAACGCTTTCAGCCAGTTTGACGCCGTTGGAGTTTACTTCTATGTGGTCGAAGCCCAATTCCTTGGCCATTCTGATGAGGTCAGGAAGATCTCTACGGACCGTTGGCTCGCCTCCACTGAATTGAAGGGCGTTTGGCGGAATGGGTTTTATCTGACTCAGGGTTATGAGCATGTTTCGTATGTCTTCTTTGGAGGGTTCATAGACGTATCCAGATACGGCGGAGTTGGCGAAGCAGATTGGGCATTGTAGGTTGCATCTATTCGTCACGTCGATTATTGCCAAGGACGTATGAGATTTGTGATTGGGACATAGCCCGCAGTCAAAGGGGTGGCCGTGCACTGTCTCTGTCATGGGGTTATCTATTCCCTTGCCTATGACGGCGTATTTCTGAGCCCTGGTGTATTCCTTGAAGCTTGACCAGTAAATGTCCTCAAAGCCGCCGTGTTCAAGACACTCTTTCCTCATTAGAACTTGGCCGCCGTCTTCGTAGATGGTTGCATTGATCACGTTGAAGCATTCTGGGCAGATGCTTCTGGTCTTCTTAATAATTTTCAACAGATGCCACCACTGAGGGGTGGGATATAGGATTAAGGCTATATAAAGGAGTTTCCAAACTAACAACCAAGTGAAAATGGGTGAACCGTGAAGAGTACCCGTACGCTTGATTGAGAGGAGTTTAGACATGGCCGTCAGTGAGAGAGCTAAACGGTCTTTGATGGAACTTGGTTTAACGAAGTACGAGAGCACGGCGTACCAATTCCTTCTCCTGTCAGGACCCACCGCGGCCAGTCAAATACGCAAAGCCACAGGTCTTCGGGTGGAGAAAGCGCTTGATGACAATGCCGACCAGCTCCTGGATGAGCTTCAGCTTCTGTACAGTCAAAAGGAGGTTCAAGAGCGACCCGACACTTGGATCATTCGGGAGGGGAATTCAACATTCTTGCACGGATTCGGGAGATGCTTGGAGAGACTGAACGAGAGTTGATGATTGCAGCCACCATCCTTCCCCGAGCCTTTTATGAGCGTTCATCCCTGAACTGCTTCGGCTACAAAGGCGGAGCACCTCTGTGAGATTCTTGGTGGCCAAGGTCGTCATTCGAGACGGCCTGATGAAGTTGAATAGCCTCTGGAAAATAAGGATTAAGGAACAAATATTTGGCAATGGCATAATCTTCGACAGTACCAGAGTTCTGCTCCTCGTAGGAACCGGATGGAACTTCACGTTTTTGGCTATTTCTTCAGAACATCTCGGTCTCGTGGGCTTGGTGAAGAAACACTTTGACTATTTGTGGGAGGACGCTGAACCGATTTATCTTCCCCATTAGATCTGAGCGGAACAGTCCAGTCGTCTAAGAATGTTTTTCGAAATCGCGGTTCACCAAAGCAATTGACTAAAAACATAAGTATTCCGGAGGGGATAATATACCTCAATAGTAAAGGGGCAGTGATGATGTGAGGCTTGTTACCGTAAAACTTCCCGAAGCTCTGATCGATGGACTGGATAATCTAGTTCAGTCAGGCCTTTATCCCAGCAGAAGCGCTGCAATCCGAACCGCTGTACGGGATATGCTTAAGAGAGAGCTTTGGCGAACCGATGTCTAGTTACCTCTCCCTTTTTTCCTCAATGAATTCTTCAACCCACGCCTTTGCGACCTCGTAGGGCGCGTGTTCAGGCGGATGCTTGAAAGCGTATGCGGAGATGCTTGTTAGGGGCCCATACACGCCTCGGTCTAACGCGATTTTTGTGGCACGAATGGCGTCGATCACGACTCCCGCGCTGTTCGGAGAATCAATTACCTCTAGCTTCAAGTCGATTTTGACGGGTGTGTCCCCGAAGTATTTTCCGTTGATCAAGATGTAGCAGATCTTTGTGTTTTTCAGGAAGCTTACGTAGTCGCTTGGACCGATCTTCAATGGAATTTTGTAGGGAACCATGGCCTGCACAGCCTGAGTCTTGCTCTCCCTCTTAGAAATGAGGCGGTCTTCTTCGATCATGTTGAGGAAGTCGGTGTCTCCACCCACGTTGAGTTGATAACTCTCTTCCACGAGGGCTCCTCGATCGACCAGAAGCTTCGCCAAGGTTTTATGAATCACCGTTGCGCCCACCTGACTCATGATGTCGTCTCCAGCAACGGGAAGCTTGGCCCGTTCAAACCGTTTCTGCCACGAGGGAACGGAAGCGATGAAGGAGGGAATGCAGTTCACGAAGGCGCATCCCGCGTCCAAGGCCTGTTCGGCATACCATTGGGTTGCCTGATCGCTGCCCACAGGCAAATAATTGACAAGGAGGTCCGCTTCAACCTCTCGGAGCACGTCTGCCACGTCAACAGTCTCTTCATCTTGACGAACTTGGACGACTTCTTTCAGAAACTTTCCCAAGCCGTCGAGGAGGTTTCCCTTCATGACCTTGACTCCGAGTTTGGGGACCTTACAGAAGACGCGGGTGTTGTTTGGTTCGCTGTAGAT
>DAOVBJ010000092.1 GCA_030670615.1 Candidatus Bathyarchaeota archaeon
GAGAACCTAAGAGCGCGGCTCCTCTCGCTAGCGTGCGAGCTGAACTTCAACGGGTACTAGAGCACCCTACGAATTCCAAAAGTATTACGAGTCTCGCCTCGTCCGCGCAGGAGGCCGTGATTATATGTGACGACCAGACGAGGCCGACACCAGCGAGTCAACTTCTTCCGGGGATAATTGATCGGTTAAACAGTTCCGGTATCGCCGATGGTAGGATCAATGTCGTCGTGGGGAGAGGGACCCATAGGCGTCCTACTGATGAGGAAGTCAAGCTAAAGGTTGGTGGGGAGGTTATTGACAGGGTTGATGTCGCGGTTCATGAACCCGACGAGAAACGAGCGCTAAAATACATTGGTATCTCAAGCAAGGGAACACCGATCTGGATCAATAGGACTGTTGCTGAGGCCGATCTAACGATCGGTGTAGGAAACATCGCACCTCACTACTTTGCGGGATACGGTGGTGGAGGGAAGATCGTTCTGCCCGGCGTCTCTGGGAGGGAGACTATTGTCAAGAATCACGTCATGATCCGGGACCCCAACACGATACAGGGTAAGCTTGAAGAGAACATCATTTACACTGACATGCGGGAGGTTGCACGAAAAGCAGGTTTGGACATGAAGGTAGACGTTATCCTGAACATGGCCAATGAGATCGCGGGAATATCAGCGGGTGAAGTCGGGTTTGAGCATAAGAGGGGCATCGAAATGTTCAATACGATCTATGGCTTCAGGCCTCCAAGACAGGCCGATATCACAATAACCTGCGGTTATCCCCTTGAGACAAACCTAATCCAGTCCAATAAAGCTGTCATGTCTGCAGACCTCATCACCAAGAAGGGGGGAACCATCATTCTCGTATCCGCGTGCTATGATGGAGCAGGCCACGGGTTCTATGAAACGCTGCGGGAGAGACCTGAGCCGGAAGAGGTTATCGACTGGATGGCTGTGGGTAAAGCTCTTCCAAGCGGAGGCCCTGTTGCGAATAGAGTGCGAGGGATACTTAAGACGAAGACAGTGGCTGTGGTCACAAACGGCGTATCCCACGATAAGCTTGAGGAGATGGAGATGACGCCCTTCTCCACGTTGGAGACTGCCCTCAAAGAGATCTCGAGGTCAAGGAAGAGCGCCGAGGTCATGATCTTACCAGCGGGGTCGTCGATAAACCCCATGCTTTAAAGCGAAAAAAGGCGCCTCCCATCCCAATTTTTGTGACCGATCTCAAAGCCTGAATTCAATTCAAAAAATATGTCGCCTAGCTACGCGAACAACAATGTCCTCATGAATTGAACACCCGGCAACTGCCTCTCTAATAGAATGTATACAGTCATCTTCACCATCCAAGGTTATACACACTATTCTGCGTGGTGGTCGAGGCATCATGTTTGACGTAAGTGTTAATACCCACTGATACATTATGATGACTGAGGGTTTAAGAACATGTATCCAAT
This sequence comes from Candidatus Bathyarchaeota archaeon, assembly GCA_030670615.1. Taxonomy (GTDB): domain Archaea; phylum Thermoproteota; class Bathyarchaeia; order RBG-16-48-13; genus DAOVBJ01. Next base: position 1,451 of record DAOVBJ010000092.1, read on the forward strand.
TGGCAAATCACTGCAAGAGATCGAGACTCCAGCATTGCTCCTAGATCTGGACAAGTTCCAGTGGAACGTCGATACGATGTTTACGTTTGCTAGAAAAGCTGGTGTCAATGTACGACCACATGCAAAGACGTTCAAGGCTGCAGCGATCTGTAGCAACCTTCTGGATGCCGGTGCAATCGGGTTGATGACGCAAAAACTGAGTGAAGCGGAGACTCTGTTACATGCAGGGGTCCTCCACGGAGAAAAAAATATTCTCATCAGTCAAGAATTCGCTGATCCGGTGAAGATTGAGAAACTGGTTGGGATGAACGTTGCAATGGGAGAGGGAAAGGTGTTAACTGCCGTTGAAAACGCCGAAGAGGCTGAACTTCTGTCGAAGGCTGCGATCAGATGGGGTATTAAACAGCATGTCCTTATCGAGATGACTCATGGGCGATGTGGCGTGGCGCCTGGCAAGCCGGCAGTTGACTTGGCGAGGAAGGTGACATCCTTAAAGGGCTTGACCTTTAGAGGAATCTATGGTTACGAGGGACCGGTAGATCGGGAAATCGCCATGCAACGGAACAAACTTACAGTCGACACGGCCAACATGATTCGGAAAGCGGGCATCGAGGTCGAGATTGTAAGTGCTGGGTCAACCGGTACATATCGTGTGACAGGTACGTATCCGGGGATAACCGAGATCGAGCCCGGCTCCTTTGTGTTTGGAGTTGGCCCCGAGGGCACAGGCTACGGTTTTAAGACCGTAAATGACGTCTCCTTTAAATCTTCACTTTCCGTTCTGACTCAGGTCATCGGCGACAACTTCTCAGACCGAATCGTTACGGACGCTGGGTTGAAGGCGATGTCACCTGGTTTTGATACACCGAAGGTAAGAGTAGACGGGGAAATCGTAGACTGCGAGGCCGTGAACCTCTCCGAGGAGCATGGCACCGTGCGTTTTGCAGGAGGCAGTGATGTTCGGAAGCAGTTGAAGTGGGGAGAGAAGATCGAGTTCATTCCCAGCCACTGTTGCACGTGCGTCAACCAACATGACAACATTTTTGTGATCAAAGACGGTAAGTTAGCCGCCGTATGGCCGGTGTCAACAAGAGGCAAGTATTCCTAGAACGACCGCGAGTAATCTCTTAGCTGAGACCGTCATGTGACACGATACACGATGGGTGGACGGGATTAAACCGTTGGTATTTACTTCAATCAGGAGATGGCGGATACACGCGAGTTGAAAAACCGAGCCTAGACCGGTTATCCTAGATTCACTCAAGAATAACTATAGTAGCAGAGTGGATGACAACTGCTAAAAACCTCCTATCATACCTCGCTGAAAAACTTCATTCACACGTGGTTATCATAGGAAATCAAGAGCTGGATGACGCTTCGAGGAGCTTAAATACGAGATTTATTTAGTGCAACCTACGAACCCCACGTAACAGTGAAATGACCTTGTCCTTGGACGAAAGAATCCTTCTTTCTCTACTAAAACTGGATCCCCAACAAGCTGATTTCCACGCGATCTCCCAGGAAACTATGCTACCTCAAGATGTGATACAGAATAACTTGAGAAAACTGGCCGACGACCATCTGATTCAGTTGAAAGAGGGATCGGTACGGATTTCTCCCACGCAGCGACTTGACCTTACCATCCTCGCAATAAAAAGAGGCGTTGACATTGAAAGGGTCTGCCAGGTTCTTGGATGGCAGGAATTTGAGGACCTCGTTTCTTTGGTCTTGAACGCCAACGGCTTCTCGACGCAGAAGCATTTTCGCTTCAGAAACCGGGAAAAAGGTTTTGAAATCGATGTCCTCGGAGTGAAAAAACCCCTTGTCTTTTTAGTTGAGTGTAAGCGTTGGACGAGGAGCTGGCAGCGGTCTGCTACTATGAAAATCGTTGAGAAGCAGATAGAGCGAACCGAGGCTTTAATCAACTCCTTTCAAGAGTTACGCGGACGACTGGAACTGGATGGTTGGAGAAACGCTTGGTTTTTACCCTTAATCCTGACCCTGTCCGAGACTCCCTTGAAAACCTATAAGAAGGTACCGGTGATCCCAATCTTTTACTTCCAAACCTTTGTATCTCACGAGGTTAACCTAAGTCTCGACGAGATCACGTTTTATAAAGTAAACGATGGACGTTGACGTAGCCCATAAGTTCTCTTGAGTCTCACTAGGTGGGTTAACCTCTTCAAGCGTTCCTGATCATCAAGGGTGTCGGGCCTGCAACGGTTCATGGACTCACCCTCATCTCAGAAATCGTGTATGGTGAAACGCCGAGTTGGAACAATCCTGTAAAGTTTAGTTTTGTGTCGGGCGAAAGGACGACGTTCCGTTTCCCGTTGACAAGACTGCCTACGACGAGATCATTGAAGTGATGGGCTCTGCTGTGGAGCAGGCTAAAGTAGGCAATGTCGAAAGCGTTAACGCTCTCAAGAGGTTGAGAGGATTCTTAACTCAGTGAGGAGTGAAGGATTCATCGTCGAACAAAGTCTTTCTCCCTCAGAGTTGGATTACTGACCCTCTCTTTAATTGGTACTTGAAGCTGCCACTTCTTTTCACTGCGTCAACTTGTCCCCGTTCCTTCATCAGCTTCAAGATGTATTTCAGCATTTTTTGGTTCCACTTGATTCCGAAGTATTCTTGAAGCCCTGAGTTTATGGCGTTTTGCCTCCACTTTTTTCCCGTTTCATCACTCATGAGTCTCACTATTAGCGTGCTTGTGTCTTCAACCCAATTCCATGGATAAATGAACCAAAACCACTCCGTCACTTCCTCAGCATAGTAGTCTGGTTCACGCGTCGACTTGGTTATGTACTGCATGACGCTAATTTTTATTTCATCCGGATTAAGCTTCTTCAAGTGATCTATGGACGTTATCAGACTGTTCCCCGTGTCGGTGATGTCGTCTACGACGAGGAGCTTCTTTCCACTCATCGAGGTGACAAGGGGATACTTTATGGTGGCTTCATCTTTTGTCTTACCCGTTTCAAGCCAATGTTCCACCTTCAAGCTAACTAAATCCGTGATCCCTAGAAAGTCACACATGAGCCTGGCTGGAACCCATCCGCCGCGAGCCAGTCCCACTATTGTTGTCGGCTCGTATTGTGATACTTTTACCTTTTCTGCTACGCTTCTCACCTTCTCATGAACCTCTTGGAAGGACACGATTTTACACTTCATCTTAGTTATCATTCAACATTCCACCCGATCAATGTCTTCTTGTGGATACGTTATGTACTCTTGAATAAAAGCCTACTCGCTCTCAACGAACCCCGCCTTTACCTCCGCAACGTAGGATTCATCGAGGATTTCGGAGGTAAAAAGATTTACCAGAGAGTGGGTAGTCACGTCGCCAGTCAACCGCCCCACATCATCTCGTACGCTTCTCCACCTCAACCGCGTCCTCCCACTCTTAGACGTATAAATGATGCCCAGAACCTCCGAGACGCGTGCAAACGTGATTGCCCCCAT
>DAOVBJ010000180.1 GCA_030670615.1 Candidatus Bathyarchaeota archaeon
AACCCGCCGTTGAATTTAGCCCCATAGAGTGCCCCAACTATCAGAAGGAAGCCTACTCCCATAAATGAGAGCACCCATGAAGCGAGGACTCTTCCCAGACCCTCCTTATATGGGTTTACAGGCATCGATGCCATCTTGAGATAAAGCCCTCTCTTGGTATCGGAGGCTATCGAACCCGGTAAGTTAGACTGCCCGCTTGTCATCACTAAAAAAGTGATCATTGTGAGAGTGAGACTTCCCTTCAGACTCGATTCCACCCCACTGGGGACCGCCCCAAAGATGAGGGGAAACACTATGAGGAAGAATAAGGGGACAGCGAAGGTCCAGAATAAAACCATTTTATCTCTAATGAACTCTCTGAGGTTTTTTTTGGTGACTGCGATAACCTGATTCACTTCTTTCAACTCCTCAGTGATTTTTTTGTTATCTTAAAGAAAACGTCCTCAATGGAGGGTAACGTCGTCTCGATCCTATTCGCCTTGCACCCTATCTTATCGAGGGACCTGACTATGCTAGGTGTCACCTCCTCGGGATTCTCACAGTAAATTTTGTAACCCCTCTCAGTTTCGAGTATCCTCATGTCGACGCTGAAGGGCTTGAGTACGTCAGCGACCCCTTGACTCTGAAAGGGAGTATCTATCTCCAAGACATTACGCAGTCCGCTCATCATCTTCAATCTCTCCGGCTCATCCTCCAACACGATCACCCCCTCGTCGATAAAACCCACCCTCGAGGCTATCTCCGCGTCCTCTCCGATATGGGTAACCAAGAACACAGTAACCCCCTCCTCATTCACATCTTTCAACAAACCCAGGAAATGCTTCCTCGCAGACGGGTCGAGACCAGTTGTCGGCTCATCCAGAAATAGCAATTCAATACCTGGAAAAAGCGCAGTCGCAACCTCCAGCCTCTTCCTCATTCCTCCACTATACTTTGAGACCCTTTTATCCGCGTCTTCAGAAAGACCCATTTTACCTAGTAATTCCACAGCTACCTCCTCAGCATCCCTCCTTGAAAGACCAAAAAGCCTGGCGAAGAAAACCAGATTCTCCTTACCTGTTAAATTTGGACATGAAAAATTCGCCTGGGGAACGTATCCGATCATTTCCTTCACTTTCCCAGCTTCTTCCGCCAAATCACACCCATGGATTTTTACACTTCCTCCGTCATGCAGAACCGTACATGTGAGAATGGAGGTCAGAGTAGTCTTACCAGAACCGTTCTGTCCCATGAGGGCGTAAAATTCACCTCTTTCAATATCGAGGTCAACTCCCTTGAGAACCTTGAAATTTCCATAATACTTGCAGAGGCCTTCGACCTTAATCGCAGTATTATCATGAACTCTTTCCAAATGAGCGCTGTCAATCACTTTTATTTCTTCCATTTTCTCCACAGCCACTGGCATCCCTCCACGATTGATATGCCAAGCAACATGCTCAGGGCCGTATTCACCAGAACCCCATCTATGATGGCGACGATTGAGGTCTCCAAGAGCAAATGGATCCCGAACTCCTCGATAAAACGCCTTATACCACCAACACTTGTTCCAAACATCTCCAAACTAGATTTCGGTGCGTCGTTTTCGATCATCATATTTCTTCAACTACGATTCTAGAAAAGTTAGACTTTATAAAAGGGGGTCAATTTCTGCCACACAGAACTAGGCACTATATAAAACGCTATCAAATTCTGTCCCACAGAGTTCAGCTTCCTTTTATATTCACATATGCAACATTCCATGTTGAAGAGCCAGGAATGGTGGGTGCAGTGGAGGAACTCGAGAAATTTGACAGAGCCCTCCGGCTTGTAGAAAGGTATGAGAGTTATCTTTTTCAAAGAGCGTTGGGAATAGTCCTTATCATCTGTGGTATAACCTTCCCTTTGACAGCCTTCCTAGTTATGAAGGCTCAATCAATGGCGGAACTACTTGACATGAGTACTGAAGCTTTTCTAGCGTTTGTCCCCACAATTATTTTACTAATTGGCACAGCCACAATCATTTACTCATTCACTTCCGCTCACGTAGTCACATCAAGAATGCGGAAAACTTCAGTCTGGAAAGATGCCCCTCATATGATCTTAATGTTCATGATCTGGTTCGTTTCATTTTACATTACAAGTTATGTGCCTGAGCCCTATACACTAGTTTCTTGGCTTTGGGCAGGCGGTTTTGCCAGCCTAATATCATATCTTGTTTTAAAGAGGGAGCAATCAAATTGGAACTACCCTGAACTCCTTGTCATAGGCGTCATCTGTCTTCTCGCCTCCCTCCCAATGCTGGTCATAAAAGAAATGCAGATGGCTGAAACATTTACCCTTCTGGTCTTCAGCGTTAGTTTCATCGCCGGAGGGACCTACTCGTTTTCTAACGCTTCGAAGGTACTAAACGAAGGTGACAGGCAATTCAATAGTCCGATTACAAGATAAACACGCAGCAAGTGAACCTAAGTTGGCTGAGAAGGCTACTGAACCTCTAGAAACCCTTGAGAAAGGAGGTATCTTCTCCGCCCAGCAGCGTTTCACCATCATGTTCCTTCTCTACCTGCACAAGAAAGCAGGTTTCACGGAGCTGCAAAAACTTCTTCAGCTTACACCAGGAAACCTCAATCACCACATCAGAAAGCTAGAGGAGGTAGGCTACGTGAAAACACATCACATCCTATCTTGGAGACCTTTAAAGGTCATCGAAATCTCAAAGGAAGGGGCACTGGCCTTCCGAGAGTACGCCGTCAACCTGAGACAATTACTGGAACAGATTCAATAAGATAGATTTACGTTTACTCAAATAGTTATACGCCTTGATATATCCATGAATCGAATGGAAAACATAGATAAGAAAACGGGCATAGTACATCTAGAACATAGCTATCAACTTGAATAATTATCACCGACATAGCTTCTCCCTTAGAGTGACTCCCATCTCCGCATTATCTCCAGAAGCTCCTCTGCGTTGGGTCCGCCCCTCGTCTCCTTCCTTGTTGCCTTGAAGGACCCTGCAGCGCATCCCCTCCTGAGGGCTTCCACATCATCCATTCCCTCAACCTTGGCGGCTGCGAAGGCACCTATGAAAGCGTCGCCGCTTCC
>DAOVBJ010000149.1 GCA_030670615.1 Candidatus Bathyarchaeota archaeon
ACTCAGTTTCTTTTAATTATTGCTGGGGTTGGTACGATTATCCTGCTCATTCAACTACACTCCTAATTAATAAAAGAATGAAAGTATACAGGATACAAAACGAAACGTTAATCGTTAAGGATAAGTTGGGGGCGGAGAAAGGGCAAAATAGAAGTTCATGCGAAAGTTAAAAGAACTGGTGATGAGTACAAATACGTTAGGAAAGACTTGGAGGTTTATAGGGTGGATAAGTAATGACTGAGGTCGGCATTGACTACGAGGAGCTTGGGCTGAAAATAGGACTCGAAAATTACGCCCGTGTAAGAGTGTAATCGAGTAAATCCATCAGCAATTGGCCACTTCTCAAAAGCTTTTCTGTGCTTGTAAAACCGAGCTTTCAACTTTAGACCCTGAAATAACCTTTTACAGGCGACTTAGACCTGCCCAGAGCGAATTCGGAGAAGTTGACCCCGCAGCCATTTTTGAGTTCAAGAAGGGGAGGGGGTTTCTGTATGAAGCTGACCGTAAAACCACATGTCTAGTAGAGATGGATGAAGAGCCACCTCATCGCTTGAACGAGGAAGCGGTTGACATCTGTTTAACGGCTGCTTTGATGGTTGACGCTACTCCCGTTGACGAGATTCACGTGATGCGAAAGATCGTGATCGACGGCTCAAACACGACTGGCTTCCAACGAACATGCATCATCGCGTTAGGCGGTGAAATCGAGGTTGACAGCATAAAAGTGCAACTTCAAACCATGTGTTTAGAGGAAGATGCTGCGAGAAAGACGGGAGAAGACGAATTGACCACCCGGTACCAGCTTGATCGATTATGCATACCCCTCATCGAAATCGCCACGGCTCCCGTGATCTATACCCCTAAAGACGCTGAGAAGGTGGCTCTGGCTCTGGGAAGAATCCTTAGGGACTCAAAGAGGATGAAGAGGGGGTTGGGCACGATTAGACAGGATTTAAACGTTTCCATTAAAGAGGGAGGGTTAACCGAGATCAAGGGCGTCCAAGACCTCGGACTTGTGTCTACAGTTGTGGCGTTTGAGGTTCAAAGGCAAGTGGCTTTATTAAAGATACGAGACGAGTTGGCGAGGCGCGGGGCAAGACGGGAGGACTTATCGAAGGACTTCATCGATGTAACGAGCGTATTTACCAGAACACGATGTAATGTTATAGAACAGGCTATCCAAAATGGGCAAAGGGTGCTGGCCGTCACCCTTCCAAAGTTTCGAGGAATTTTAGGATGCGAGTTGATTCCTGGACTGAGGTTTGGAACGGAATTGGCGGATTACGCGAAGTTTTACGGACGTGTTGGTGGTATCTTCCATACCGATGAGTTACCTGCCTACGAAATATCGTTGGAAGAGCTTGATAAGTTGAAGCAGACTCTCCACATCGGAGAAGACGACGCCATCGTGTTTTTGGCAGCTGAGGAGGAAAACGCCCTCGACGCCTTACGCGCCGTTGTGGAGCGGGCGAAACAGGCCGTAGACGGTGTCCCAAAAGAGACAAGAGGCGCCACTCCAGATGGGGTCACACACTACTCTCGACCTCGTCCCGGCGCTGCACGAATGTATCCAGAAACCGACGTGCCTCCACTTCCCATATCCCGCGAGTATTTAGCCGTACTCAGGGGAAAACTTCCCGAGTCACGAGCTGTAAAGCTTACTCGATTGATGAGGCTGTATGATCTGAACGATAAATTGGCGACTCAACTCGTTGATTCAGAGTATGATGATGTCTTCGAGAGAATCGCCAATGACACCCGCTTAGCAACTTCCTTCCTAGCAGCTACCTTAACAGAGACCTTGAAGAGTTTGAAACGGGAAGGCTTCGGTGTAGAACCCTTTTCCGAGGACATGCTTTTAGAATTATTCAAGAGTGTCGATGAAGGGATGATAGCAAAGGAAGCAATACCCGAGTTTTTAAGGTGGCTTGGAAGTCATGAGGAAGCAGAAATGCGTGACGCTTTGGAGGCTTTAGGTTTACAAATGATCTCCTCTTCTGAAGTGGAAACGATTGTTGACCAAATTGTACAAGCAAATGAAGAGCTGATTCGTCAACGCGGTCTCTCGGCTTTAAGCCCTTTGATGGGCGTCATCATGAAGACTTATCGGGGAAGAGTGGATGCCAAGAAGACCAGTCAAATACTGAAGGAGAAGATTGCGAGTAGAGGCGGATAAGGAAAACAATTTAAAAGGTGAAATACTAAAAACGCTTGTTCGATTTGAAACACTGTTTTGAGGGTGCAGTACCGAGATGGCTAATCTAAAAGACGCGGTCAAGAAATTCGTTAGAGGCTATCGTAAAACCGCTGTCTTCGCCTTAACAACCAAGTGCAACTGCAAATGCATCATGTGTGACATGCATAAAAAGAAGCCCGAGTACATCCCCCTCATCGACGCAAAAAAAATACTGAAGTTCCTCGCTAACCACGAGTTTTTAATCACATACTTTACGGGTGGAGAGCCGACTCTACACCCCAACATCGTTGAAATCGTCGACTACGCGGGTAAACTCGGCATCGTCACAACGTTGACTACTAACGGAAGCGTCAGCAAGAGCCTTCTGAAGCGACTGAAGAAAGCTGGACTCTACGTCCTCAGCGTTTCCCTGGATCATTGGAACCCGCAAATCTGTGAAAAGATACGAAATCACAAGAACATCATGACGAAAGCGTTGGAGACAATCAAGTATTCGCAGAGTATCGGTTTGAAGGCTTATGCTCTCGCCTTCTTAAACCCTTTCCTTGTCCACGATGGTGTTGACAAACTTGTGGATTACACCAACAACGTCTTACACGTTCCTTTAGGCTTTTGCTATCCCACGAAAAGTGACGTAAACTCATACGGTCTGGGCGGACAACTGAGTGCAGAGGAATTATCCCACGGAATGGACATCAGCGTCAAAAAGATTTTAACCGCCAAGAAGGATGGTAGTAACATAGCGAATCTATGGGTTTACATGGAAGACGTAATCAACTTCAGAGAAGGTAACAAACCTAACTTCTACTGTAAAGGCGGAGAAGACGTCATTTACGTGGACTGGCACGGAGACGTCTATCCCTGCTTCCTCCGAGAAAAGATGTTTAACATTCTCAGAGACAAACCACTTTTTTTAAAGGACGTGAAGTGCAACGATTGCCTAATCAACTGCTTCAGAGAACCCTCCATTCTCCCCCAACTCCCTTCTTCACCCCGCCTCCTAACCCTCGAAGCACTATATTCCCGCTCAAGCAGATGGCTCTATGGCTTAGCGTGACCTCACAACTCTAGGAAGCACATCCAGTTTTCGTTAATTTGTTATTCCTTGTTTATTGTTATAATCGTCCTTGACCTCGGACTCTACAATTTCAGAGATGTTGACGAGTCCCTTAGAGAAGAATCTGTTATCTTTAAAGCCTTTAAACCTCTGGGCGCGTGACGAACCCTTAAAGAAACGCGGTATTTACCTTAAAACGTCGTCCTTGAATGAAAGGAAAAGGTTGTTTGAACCCCAATCGTATTTCACCTAAATGGTATCCGCGTTTTTACACGTATCCTTTGCTCCCTCGATAACGATATACTGTTTCATCAGTGGTTGTCTAAGCTTTCATCGT
>DAOVBJ010000199.1 GCA_030670615.1 Candidatus Bathyarchaeota archaeon
CGTTGCGGCCTCGTCCTCCAGGAAGAGATCCTCGACCAAAAGCCCGAGTGGCGCGCCTTCACACCCGAAGAGACCAGGTCGAAAGCCCGCACCGGCCCCCCCACCAGCCTCAAACGATTCGACAAGGGCCTCTCCACCACCTTCCAGCCCTACAAAGACTCCTACGGCCGCGCCCTCCCCATGCACGAACGCCTCAAAATGATGCGACTGCGTAAATGGAACATCCGCTCCCGCGTCCACTCCTCCGCCGAACGCAACCTCTCCCAAGCCATGAACGAGTTGACGAGGCTGTCGGACAAACTACACATCCCCGCGAGCGTCGAGGAGAACGCGGCCCTCATCTACCGGAAGGCCCTGGACAAGGGGTTGATCCGTGGACGCTCCATCAAGAGCATCGCCGCAGCCGCCCTCTACGCGGCATGTCGGTTGACGCGGACGCCGCGAAGCCTCAAGGAGATCGCAAGAGCGAGCACACGGCGGCGGAAAGAGATCTCACGATGCTACCGACTACTCCAACGCGAACTCGATATCAAGATGCCATTCGATGAACCAATTAAATACGTTCCGAAAATCGCTTCATTTGCTGGACTGAACCAGAAAACCCAGAGCATCGCAATACAAATTCTTCAAAAAGCGAAGAAAATCAAGGCAGACATTGGAAAAGGCCCTGCAGGAATTGCGGCTGCAGCGCTCTACATTGCTTCCATAATGGACGGGAAAAAAGTTACCCAGAAGTTGCTGGCGAAGGCAGCGGACGTAACAGAAGTCACCGTCAGAAACCGCTACAATGGACTTGATAAAAGCTTAGGACTTGGATTACGAAGGATCTTGAGGGGATAAACGAGCCTTTCTAATGGACGTAAGCCTCAAGCGGTTTGAGTCAGACTCAATTGTGTTACAGAGTTGTTAAAGTCTACGTTGTTAAACGGAACGGTGAAACAATAGACTCGAATTTATTGGTCCTGTTAGAGCATAAAATGGCTTTTGAAAATCTGATAAATTTCTTCAGGCTCTTCAAGTACAAAGACGTCATCCATGGTTGCCAGTTTTTTCACGTGAACCACGTCTTCTCTTCGCATCCTCAGCCGTAATTCGCGTCCACTAGGAAGCTTAGTGACAGCGACGCCTTCCTCATAATCCGATGGCTGTATGTAAACGGGCACAAAAGCTTTCAGGGCCATAATGGCAGAGTTGCTGAGCAGGGAATCTGCGATTCCCATCACGATTTTTGCGACAGTATTGGATGTTGCAGGAGCGATCAAAAAAAAGTCGAAGGTACCTAGCTGTAACGCGCCGGCTAGAAAGGGCGTGTTCGAATCGATTTCAACTCGAATACGCTTAAAACTTTCGCGTAAGAAAGCGATTAAGTGGTATTGTTTCGCAACCTGGTATCCGGCTTTTGACATATAAACGGTTATGTCAACGATTTGTTGATATTGTTCCTTTATTTTTTTCATGATCTCAACTGTTTCGGTTAATCGATGTCCACTCCCGGTGATGCCCCACGCAACTTTCCGTTTTCGTAGGACGTCTTTTGTCCCAGTATTCCGTTCATTCTCGAACATGGCTTTAACCCTACGTTTTGGTGTTAAGAATAATGTTCTATAAACTCGGCAAAGCGTTTAACGGTTTTCCGCAGACTGCGAAAGCCTTCGTCGTCCGTTTTCACGCCATCCAAAGTGTCCTTCGACCAGAAAGACGCACCTAAGTTGGCTCCAAAGGAGCCCCCGCTGACCGGTATGATGTTGTTTAGAATGTAGAAGGTTACTATTTGTTGTAAGGCCAGTTCCTGTCCACCGATTCGATCCCCTCCAACAGCGAGGGCCATGCCGACATTATCCTTGAAAAAGTGGTAGTCCGCTGCGACTAGAGCTCTGCACCGATCCATGACTGCCTTGGTCTGCGCGCTCACTCCACCGTTGTAGACGGGCGAAGCGATGACGATGCCGGTAGCAGCCTTAAGCAAAGGGTAGAGCGTATACATGGCATCCTTACGCACGCACTCTTTATTTGTTAAGCAGTAGTCACAATGCGTGCAGAAGCCTATTGCTTTACCTCTGACAGTGAAACATTCCGTTTCAAAACCCCGCGCCTCTAACATGGTTAACGCTTCGATCAGAACGTGTTCCGTTGCTTTTTTTCGGGGACTCCCACATATGCCCACAATCATAGTAGTTCATCAACTCTATCCTCAGCAATATCAATAAAGATTCCGACAGGTTCCGTAAACCCCGTGGAGAGTCACATGGTGTGGATTCGTGGAAGCCGTTTCAGCATTTAAGTCGCGGTTTGAAGGGAGTCCCCCGCAAGATGGTTTCAACCATATTCCTGCATCTACGCTGAAGCCCTTTATCAAAGCCCCATGAAAGACATAGTCATTCCAATTCAGACGAAGTAATCCACGAACACCGAAACACTTATTCTTCAAAATTCGTATGTTCTCAACGAGGGACATGCATTGAGTGAAAAAAAAGAATTAACGAAGTTTCTCCGGGAACAAATTACCATCGAAAATACGATTGTAGACTCATTGAACAATTCGTTGGGTGAAATAACGAATCAAGCTGTCATAGGGGTGTTAAAGGGCATCTCTCTGGACTCCGTGAAGCACGCAGAAATGTATACAGCAGCTGTCAAACTACTTACAGACGTCACACCACCCCTTACGCAAGACAACCTCGATACACAAATCGAGATAGTAAAGGATCACATACGCTTAGAAGCAGAACTCATTAAGAAAATCGGGAAGATTCTACCCAACATAGAAAAAGAAAAAGTCAAATTACTCTTAAACG
>DAOVBJ010000176.1 GCA_030670615.1 Candidatus Bathyarchaeota archaeon
AACGCTCCACCAAAAGCCAACAAGACGCCATGATACTCATAGCCCGTTAGGATCTGTGGATGCAGGAAGAGGAGAACGCCTATGAAGCCAGCTGTGAGCCCAAGGGCTTGAAACGTCCCGATGCTTTCCTTAAAGATAAAATGATCGATGAGCAGGGAAAAGAGAGGATACGTCACCACGACGGTGGTACTGACCGCGATAGGGATGAGGAACAAGGATTCCATCCAGAGAAGGAAGTGGACCGCGAGTAGGACGCCGGAAACAAGCGAATACCTGAGAAGCCCCTTATCAAGATGGATGCCTGTTCCCCCGTGACGTAGAAGCTTCGTCAACCCGAGAATCAAACTCGCCAAGGAAACTCTCCAAAACGCACAGGCAACCGCTGTTGCCCCAGACAATACGACGAGCAGTGAGGACGACGAAATACTGAACAGTATGACCGCGAATAAGACCGCTGTCTGCAGATGCCGGATCGGTCGATGATTATCTGCCAAAGGACGCCCCCACTTTCTAGCTGTCGAATAAAGGTAGTACAGAAGCGTGGCATTTAACCCCTTTTCAGAAAAGGGGTTCCTCCACCCGGAGTGGTACCAGTATTTCGGCTTGTTCTTAAGCTAGGGAGGGAGGTTATCAAGCTTTTTTTATGGCTATGGACGCCTTCTGCGATCCTCATCTGATAGAGGGATTAACAAGAGGTGACGTGTTTATTGGTTTCACTCTCGTTTTCGAGGAGGTGCACGACGATTGAAGCCTTTTAGCTAGATAGTAGACGTTTAGTTCAATACTCCACAGTAGTCGATGTAAATACAGAGCCTTCCGCTCACCCGTCTCTGTTCCTCGCTTCATCGAACTACGCCATCTCAAGTGGATGTGAATCTGAGTGCGCCAGCACTGTTTGCAGTGCAGGAAGAGTGAGAATGACTGCTCTCCGTAAAGACTCTTAAGAGAAGGCTTTCCAGATATTTAGTTAGTCACGATCTTCGAAGGGAACTATTTTGAATAAGCCGTCCATAACCTCCCTTGACACTCTTTCAATAGGCTATATCGGTGTTTCCCTGTTTGGTTTAGGCCTCCTCGTCGTACTGACCTTCAACGCCACAGCGTCGAGGATAACGTTTCCCCTGCAAACACAGGTGACCGGTCTAATATTTACTGGAATCTGCCTGCTAGGCATAATGATCGGCGTCTTTCCTTCCCGCTGTGCACGAATACTTCATTTTCGAAGTCAGGATGAGGCTGTGGATAAGACGGAGCCAGCCAGCTCCAGAAAAACAACGGTCACGTTTAGGGGGCACCATCCTACGTGTGGAGTTTTTTCGACACACGTTTTGCATATTGGGGGTGCCACGTATTGTGCGGGCTGCATGGGCCTCGTCACGGGCGCGGTGATCTCTCTCGTCGGTTGTTTCTCATATTTTTTCCTCGGTTTCGGCGTGGGTGAGGCAGGAGGGTATGCGTTTGGGATTGGCGTTGGCGGGGTCGTGGGCGGGTTACTTCAGTACCATCTCTTCAAAGGAGGCAGTGGCACAACCCATTTCTTGTTGAATGTCGTATTTGTGGCAGGGGCGTTTCTTCTTCTTTTGGGGGTGAACGCACTGAAAGACAACTTTGCGCTTGAGGCATATCTTTTCGCCTTGATGGTTTTCTGGATCTTCGCGCGCATGACGCTCTCTCAACGTGAGCATACAAAGGTATGTGCCACGTGCGGCGTACAGTCGTGTAGGTACTGGTAGGAGAAGGTGATTTACTCCTCAAAAAGCGTTTTAAGTTGGCTGATGATGCCTTGCCCCGTCATATACCAGTAAATTCGTCGCTTCAATTCGTTTCTGGAAAAAAGGCCTCGAAAGCGTCTCTGCCAAGACCCATAAAAGCTTTTAAAACATTTGTAGAGTTCTTCCTGCACGTCCTTCCGTGACAGGGTTTCTGTTGCCATTATCGTATGCACCATGTCGTAGTTAGCCCAATTCCAGTCCTCAATCCAACCATTTCGTTTGGCCTCGTCGTACAATTCGGTTCCGGGGAAGGGTGTGAGGATCGCGAATATGGCGAAGTCGGGGTCTAACTCGTTTGCAAAAACCCGTAAATTCGCAATGGAGTCAGCGGTATCCTTGCGCGTTCCTATTATGAACATCGCTTGTGCGAAAACATCGTTCGCCTGTAAGAGTTTTACCGCTTCTTTGGCGTCTTCCGGAGTCAAGTTCTTCCGGAAAGTGTTAAGTGTTGATTCTTTCGAGTTTTCCACGCCTAACAGGATCCAGCGAAGACCCGACTTCCGTAATTTGGGCAACACGTCCTTATGTTGGATAACGTCGTCACATCGCGCTTGGGTGAACCACATCAAGTCATCCGAAATCCCGCTTCGGATGAGGGCGTCAGCAAGTTGACTCGCGCGTTCGCCGAAACCGAAGTTGTCATCGGTCAACCAAAGAAATCGGCTGCCATAATTTGTATAGCAAAAAGCCATTTCGTCTGCGATGCGTTGAGGAGACTTCGCTCTCCACGTTCCCTGCCAGTGGCACCACTGCGAACAAAAGGTGCACCGATGCTGGCAGCCTCGAGACCCCTCGATCAAGGCGTAGGGCGCGCCGGTGCCAACACTCGCCTTAAAGTGATACTTGTGAACTAAGTGTTTAACAAAATGGTATCCGGGAAAAGGCAGGTCGTCGAGATTTTCAATCAGCGGTCGAGGAGGCGTGTGTACGATTTGCCCCTTATTTCTGAAGGACACACCCTTCACATGAGAAAAAGAAGAGTGCGCTCGAGCTGCTTCAACGAGTTCGGTTAAGGTTAGTTCGCCTTCGCCTCGAATGATGACATCGATTTCGGGATACGTTTCCAGGCTTTCATGGGCGGTCGCGGTAAAGTGTTGACCACCAGCAATTGTCAAGATGTCAGGGTCGACTTTTTTAGCAAGCTCAAGGGCTCGGACGACTAAGTAAGTGTTACATGTGGCTAACGCACTTGAAGCCACGATGTCAGGACTGAAGGATCGCACTCGCTGTTCCAGCGTAATCCAATCCATTTGTTCAGCCGTACAGTCCAATACCTTTATCTCAACATCTCTCACTTCACGTTCCAAATATGCTGCAAGCTGGATAATCCCGAAGGGTGGAGGCAGATACTCCCCCATAACGAACCAGATATCCTTTGGAGGCTCTACAAAAAGAACTTTCATCAGCGATACGACCAAGTAAAAAATG
>DAOVBJ010000001.1 GCA_030670615.1 Candidatus Bathyarchaeota archaeon
TGTTGGGGGTATCCTTCGTCGTCGAATTCCCGGGTGCCCAACCCCGCGTCTTTGATGCCCTCATCGAGTACGTAGACGTTTTCTGAGGCTATCGTCTCCCCAATTTTTCCCATCCATGGGGAGCGCTCCTTTTGGATGGCGTCAGCAGAGAGGGTTCGTCCAAACATGATTCCGAGGATGTCAGCAAAGACCTCGTTTCTCCAAACCACGCTGGTTCTTCCGCTTCCGATGGGCTTGGCATCCATCATATCAAGGGCGCGCTCAGACGCCTTTCGGGACAGTTCCAAGTCCTCGTTCTCCTGCCACACCCTCCTTTGCCATGATTCGCTGCTCTGTCCCTTCTTTCCCGCCTCCTCCGCCGTGACCGTTACGCTGGCAGAGGCATACGTGCTCTTCCGCTCGAGCTCGCAGTGGTAGCTGTTGCTGATAGCTACCCGCTCTTCGCTCACCACAATGGAGCCTCGGGTAATCGTCGTCCGTTTATCAAAGTCGTGAACTCCATCCATAACGTCGACGGCCTTCTCCGACAGCGTTCCCACCGTCACGCTCTCTATGTTCCTATCAAAAATGTTTGCAACAGTGGCCTCGCCAAACGTCGTGGGAAAGGAAATCCAGTCCCGATCAGGTTGGGCTACCTTGGCCATGGTCAGTGCCCTCTTCACAGCCTGTTCAACCCCTCTCTCGGTGACTTGGGACGAAGAGTAAAAGCCAAGTCTCTTGCCAAGGGCAAGCCTGATTCCAAGGCCTGCGAAGACAGCGGCTCTCGTGGACTCGATTTTATCCGTGAAATCCACCTCTCGGACCGAGTTGAGGATACCGTAGGCTTCGACTTCGCTGGCCCCCATTTTTTCGCCCAGCTTAACCCCTAGTTCACAAAGGGAGAGTACTTCCATGCTCATCCAACTCCACCCACCATCATACTCTTAATCCGCACATGGGGACCGCCATGTCCCACGCGAACCCGCTGTCCATCCTTTCCGCATCCGCCAAAAAGACTCGTACTGACGGCGAAGTCCTCTCCAACAGCCACAACGTTTCGCAACGTCTCAAGAATCGTACCACTAATGGAGACGCCTCGAACCACCTCCCCCACCTCCCCCTTCGTAATGGTGTAGGACGGCCCCACCCGAAAGGTGAAAGTTCCGAGGGCCACATTAACTTGCCCACCTCGCGCGCCAGCACCGCAAAGGTACAAGCCGTCCTCAATGTCCTCAACTAATTCCTCACGGCTTTGATCACCACGCTCCATGAACAGGTTGGTCTGCCGGACAATGGGTTTACTCCCGAATCCCTGTGCCCTCGCATTCCCAGACGAAGGGACTCCCAGTTTATAGGCGGTCTCCCGCGAATGGAGGAAGCTCGTGAGGACACCCTCTTCCACAACGACCTGTCGTCTCTTCTCCACACCCTCGTCGTCGAAGGGAAGATAGTACCCCCCCTCAACAACACCCTCATCGACCAGAGTGACCTGAGGACTTGCGATTCGGTCTCCTCGTCGCCCCTCCAAAACCGATTCCTTGGTCGCGACTAAGTCTCCTTCCGAGGCGTGGCCGAAGGCTTCATGGAGGATTAGGCCGATGAGGTCGGAGTCAGCGATAACTTCGTAGGCTCGTGGCTTGGGCGATCTGGCCTCTACCACTTGAAGGCTCAATCTAGAGATCTCCTCAGTGAAGCTACCCCAATCTTCTTCCAAGATGAATTCGAAGCCTGCACACCTCGATCGACTATCGCTCACGTACTCCATCTGCCCCGAAGAAGCGGCTACCGAGGAGTGGGCTAGCCCCGTCATCGTTGTTTCCAAGGATACCTCTGCTCCCTCACTGGATCTAAACACACGTCGTTCCACGAACCAGCCTAGACGGGTAATTCGGTTCGTTATCCCCTTCAATGTGGCGGATTTATTCGCATCCACGACTAAGGAAATCTTTTTCTCGTCCGATAGGGAGCCCGGTTTTTTGGTACATGGTGACCTCACCGATTTTCTGAGAGGCGTGGCGTCCGCTAAACGAATCGGGTTCGCCCTCTTCGCGATGGTCCTAGCGGCTTTAACCGCGTTTCCAACCTGTTCCGAGAGATGCTTGGGCTCGAGTATGGTTGATGAGGTGACGCCCAGGGCGTTGTCCACCAGCACCCTCACCCCGAGACCAATGAGCGCACTCTTACCATAATTCTTCAGACGACTGTTCTCAACCGTGATGACGGACGATTCCACTTCTTGAAACCGAACGTCCGCGTAGGACGCGCCCAACTTCAAAGCCTCTTCAATCAATGACTCTAGCAAATCAATCATTATCTCTCCCTTCTTTCGTCCATTTAATTAATATTCACCACGAGTGACTACGTAAGACGCTTACGTAAATAACTTGATGGGAACAGAATAAGGATTTTCCCTTCCCTGTTTCCTTTTATCACTTCTCTGTCGCGGCAGCTTAAAGAAAAGAATAGAATTGTAAGCAACATGGAGGGTGTTACATGAAGCATGCTGGTGTAGGTTATTCTAATCTTCTCATTCGTGAATCCCATTCCTTCTGACGGCTTAGCAAGAGGCTTGAGAGGGTACAGCTTAAATCACTCCCGGGTTATCCGTGTTGGTTTTAGGATAAACCTGAATACAAGTCGAGAGGACTCTGACTTCTTGAAGTGCCTGAGGAGCAGTCCTTTCCCCTCCCATCCATCTATCGAGGGACTCACGAGTGCTAAAATCTGATTGAACTGTATTGATTGAGGGGCCAAGATAGATCTCTCCGCCGTTTCTCAGGGCGTACGTATGTCTTTTCTTAAAGGTTGTCTAGCGGCCAGATGGGGCGTGGAATCCTCTGATACTCAAATAGCGTCAGGTTTGGAGAGGTAAGTCCGGGCGCGTCCACCTCAATAACCTCCTTTGAGAAGGGCTCGTATGCCGCTCTAAAGTGCCCTCTCGATTTAAGCACCAGTATCTTCTTGTCAAAGGGGTCAATGCCATTCCGTCTGAAGATTTCGGGGTCGTTCGGTGCGTGACTCTTCTCGGTGAGGATGACCTCGATGCCCTTGATCTCTAGAACCGCAGTCCTCCCTACGTTGGCTGCCAAGCCTCTTCTAATCGCCTTGTGGATGAATCGGCCATCCGTTATGGTTCTGACCCGTCCACACACCTCCACGGGTTCGCCATGGAGCTTGTCTGTTTTTCCACCGATCTTCATCCTCAACAGCCCTCGAACCCCCGTCTCGATAGCTTTCTCCACAGCCTCGGGGTCCTTGATGATTGCGAACCCCACGTTTTCCACGCCCTTCTCGAGAAGAGCTCGTAAAATCACGGTTCCATCTCCTGGAGCGCCGCCTCCCGGGTTGTCCGCCACATCTGCCAAGATGATTGGTCCCTCCGCTGCTCGAACCGCTCTATCCACCGCGTTCTCTACCGACACGAGGTCTTTCAGAAACTCTTTCCGGAGACTCCAGAGCACTCCTCCGAGGTCTGTGCTCAACTGCTTCGCGAGGTTCATATCCCCATCCGTTACCACGACCACGCTGGACCCCACTCTCTCAACATCAGCGTAGGGGAATCCTCCGAAGACAGAGACGTTTATCACTCCCTCCCACGCCTCCATCTTCCTTGCCTCATTAAACAGCTGTACCATGGGCCCCTCTGTCGTCCGCATGTTGATCGTGGGCGGCATCATGGGAAGCTTTTTCAAGGCGACTACGGGGTGAACCATTCCGTAAAGGGTGGACACCATCGTTCCAGCCGCCTCCACGCCTCTCTCATACTGGTCTATGTGCGGGTTTGTTTCGAAGCCAAAAACCGCGTTCACGTTTCTCGTCATTGCCTCCGAAACCATGGCGTGGAGGTCAAGCGTGCAAATGACCGGAATTGATGAGCCCACCAGCTGTCTCACCTTCTGCAGCAGCGTACCCTCTGCTTCAGGAATTCCTTCAGCGACCATGGCCCCGTGTAAAGAGAGGAGAACTCCATCGATTTTTCCCGCTCCTTGAATACCCTTCAAAATCGTTTCCATCATAAACTCGAAGTCTCTGCGGTTGATGGGGCCTGACGGCGTTGCACTCGCCGCAATCGTTGGCACTATGTCCACGTCCTTCCCTCGTAGGACATCAATGAAGCCTCCGACCTCTGTCCGCGTTCCTCCATAGACTTGAAAGACGTCCTCACCGTAGCAAGGATCGTAGTCCTCAAGGGCTGTCTTGACGATGCTGAACGTATTCGTCTCATGACTTATCCTGGCGATAGCAACTCTCAACTTCAACACCAAGATTGTATCTCTCCTTCCCAACCATTTAACGCTTTCGCGAGGGGCGGTGAGAATTCTTCCTTCACAAAGCACTCCCTTCTCACCCCACTCATATCGTGGGTTTGCCCTATATCTGCGGTTATTCGAGGATTAGTGCTCAACGAGGGATAGAAAATCGTTCAGAGTCTCCGTCAGGGTCTTCGCAAGATTTTTCCGGGCAGGGCTCCAGTGTAGTCGCCTTCGTCCACCACGACTTCTCCGTTTACAAGGACGTTTAGGATGCCCTTGGGGTACTGCCTTGGATCTCTGTAGGTCGCCTTGTTCGTGACTTGTTTAGGGTCGAAGATGACTAAATCCGCCCACATGCCGGGTCTGATGAGGCCGCGGTCCATAAATCCCAGGAACTGTGCTGGAAGAGACGTCATCTTCCTGATAGCATCCTCCAGCCTTAGCACATTCAACTCTCTGACATATCTTTGGAGAACCTTGGGCCAGGACCCCCAAGCCCTTGGATGTGTGATGTAGAGGGAGGCGTCGGAGCTGACGATGGACTCAGGCATCCGATACGAGGCGATGACGTGCTTCTCCCTCCTCCTACGGGGCTTAATGGACACGTTTACCACAAGAGTTTTACCCTTATCCGCGATGAAGAGCTCCCTAATGGCTTCCCAGACGTCTTTGGAGCCCAAAGCCTCCATGACTTCTCTGAGGGTAGCGGGTAGCTTCGCGTCGTCTCCCTCGAACTCGGGGTGAGATGGAGAATAAGCTATTCCAACCCTCTCTCTAACGTCCCATATCGGTGGGACTGTCAGATTTATGTCTCTCTCCTCCAGAATCCTCCGCCTCTCTTCATTCTCCTCCACCAGCACCCTCATCCGTTCGATGGATTCTGCCTTCACCACCCCCCACTCTGCATCGTCCTTCAGCCTCTCAGCAGTCTCCTCGAAGAAGGGATCATCCAAGTTCTTGATGTTCCAGAACCGCCAGGCCTTAGGTTCCCGTTTCTTCATCAACTGATGTCCGAAAAGCCAGAAGCCAAGGTTCTTACCGCTTCCATGTATCCATGGATATAAGTCGAAGAGTATTTCAACGCCCCTTTCCCTCGCATCACAGAATTGCGCCACAGATAAGTGGTTGGCCGCTAGAGTAGCGTGGGATAGGCATCCGGGTATGGGTGTCTCCTCACAGATCTCGATGAATTCTTGGGTCGACTTATCACCTCCTCTTGCGTGAGCCATGAATACGCCGCCATATCTCGCAACAAGCTTGTTGAGGGCGATGATCTCCTCCGTGGATGCGTTCCTCTGAACCTGATAGCTCAGTCCCACAGTGAGGCCGAAGGCTCTGTCCTCCATTCCCTCCACGACCAATGTCTTCATCTGCTCCACCTCCTCCTTGGCAGGTTTAAAGCGTTCACCCCCCTCCCCCTCCTGTCCCATGACGCTCGCTCGGATGGTGCCAAAGCCCAGGAAGGGCGCTATGTTCAGCCCTATTCCACGAGCCTCCATCTTCTCCCGCCACTCCTCAAGAGTCAGCCAGTCTACGGGAGTGGCTTCAGAGAAGCCTTGGAGAAAACGCTTATACTCTTCACTCATGGTGTGAACAGTCATACCACAGTTGCCTGTACACTCCACCGTTACGCCTTGCATAACTGACTGGAGAACCACGTTATCCTCATGGAGGAGTCTTCCTATGTGTCCATGAGGGTTTATGAAGCCTGGAGAGACCATCAATCCTTTTGCCTCGATCAAACGTTCACCATCTACAAGCCCTCTCCTGCTGACGGCTGCTATCTTACCGTCTTTGACTCCAACATCGGCTCTGTACCATGGGTTACCCGTGCCATCTATCAACCCACCATTCTTTACAATTAAATCAAATTTCATCTCATTTCATCTCCTATTTGACCATTCATGCTGTAACCCTTTAAATATCCCACCCTAGAAGGGATTGTTTATGAACTTTAAGGATCTGTCTTCAGGGATGTTTGAGAAATGACCCGTTTCGACCTTGTCCTGAAGGGGGGACATGTAGTTGATCCAGCAAACGGGATAGACGCTATCTTGGATGTGGCCATAGTAAAAAGTAGGGTTGCCGCCGTTGAGCCAGATATAAACCCTCGTCAAGCGGAGGCGTTGTTAGATCTCTCGGGAAAAGTGGTTATTCCTGGTATCATAGACCCTCACGTCCATATACGAAATGTTGGTCACAGGAATATGACGAAGGTGGGTGTTGTGACGGCCGTCGATGTCTTCGCACCTATGGATGATGTTCTTCAGGGTACAAAGGCCTTTGGGACCGGCATGAACATCGCGGACATAACCAGCATACACCATCAAATAAAGGAGCCTCGGCCCGTCAGGGCCGAGTTAGACGCTATGCTGGATGATTATTTGGCGTCAGGGGCGTTAGGCGTAAAGGTCATCCAAGAGCCGCTGCCTCATGAAACCATCCTCAATACAATAGTCGCTGCGAACGAGAAAGGGGCTTACGTCAAGCTTGACTGCGGGGTCACCGAGGAAGGCAGTAACCTGTTAGGGTTGAAATGGATCGTTGGGGCAGCAGGGAGTGACCTGCACTTGGACGTCGCTCACATCAACAGTTATTGCCGTGGGCAGGTCAAGGATCCAATTGAGGAGGCCTTAGACGCAATTCGCCTCTTAGAAGGTAAAGAGAATATACAATCTGAATCATACTTAGGAGTTATAAATGGTACAAGCGGTAGAATCGTAGGTGGTGTACCTCTCAATGGATGTACACGAGACTGTCTTCGCCTTGGCGGATATCCCGAGACAGAGGAGGGAATGAAAAGGGCTTTGCTCGATGGATACTGCAAGGTACCAGAGCGCGTTGGCGGAGAGACCCTGCTCTTGGAGGGTACGGAAGCGTTTAAAGCATGGCTTAAAACGGATCAAAGGACTGTCTGCTTCCCCGTGAATCTCCCGAGCGTCGCCATACTCCTCGCGACTAGGAAAGACTCTAAGAAGAGGTTTGTGGTCAACGCAATTTCGACGGATGGTGGCTCCACGCCACGAAACCTCATTGTTAACTCAGGACTGGCTCTGGTTAGGTATGGAGCTTTAACCCTCAATGAATTTGTGGTCAAAACATCCTTCAACCCATCACGGATGTATGGGATGCTAGAGAAAGGCGGGTTAGGCGTTGGTATGGATGATGATGTAACAGTCTTAGACCTCGAAAGAGGCAGAGCAGGGATCGGCATAGCCTTCGGAACGGTGATAATGGTGGATGGTGTAGTCGTAGGTAGGGGTGGAACAATAATTACAACTGAGAAAGGCGTAAAGACCGTGAAGGCGTCCGGCCTTTCCTATGACGTGATAGACTTGAACCAATGCGGGCTCTACACTTAACTCCACTTCATTCTTTTGAGCCTAAAGCATTTATGAGCTGATTCACAATAACAAGTAGCCTAAAAGCTAAAAGATGAACGCTCGGGAAATATACGTGTGAAACCGAGGTTCATAAAGAGTCTTTGCTTCGGCCGTTATTTCGATTGAAAAAGAGTTTGGAGTTTGAGAAGGGTTTACGTTATCTTTATCCCTCTAAGTATAACAGGTTTTCCACCCTTCATGACAAGCCTTATGTTCTCTTTCGGCGCCAAGACCATCACATCCTCTAGAGGATTCCCATCCACCACCATGATGTCCGCGATCTTATTCCTCTCCAGAGTGCCGATCCTGTCACCGAGACCCATGACCTCAGACCCCGTCTTGGTACAGCAGGAGATCGCCTCCATAGCTGAGTATCCACCAAGCTCCATGAACGCCTTCATATTCTTGGGAATGACGTCGTAGGGCTCACAGCCAGTAACATCTGGGCCTATAGCCTGTTTACAACCCATCTCCCTACACAGCCTGACCGTAGTCTTGTTATGCTCGTAATTGATCTTGTGTCTCCTAAACGCCCACTCAGTGTAGTCGCCAATCTCAGTGAATCCCTTGGTCTCCTCATAGGCTTTGATGGGAGTATAACAGTTCCGAACAATGAACCTACCTGACTCCGCAGCCATCAGAGCCGCCTCCTCGTCGATGGCGGTTCCGTGCTCGATGGAATCGACGCCACAAGCTAAGGCATGCCTTATTGGTGTCAGGCCATGGGCGTGAGCAGCGGTCATCTTACCGACGCAATGGGCTTCATAAACTATGGCCTTTAACTCTTCAGGGCTGAACTGGGGGTACTCAAGCTCATCCAGTTGGGATGATGTGCCCCCTCCAGCCATGACTTTTATGAAGTCAGCTCCATTGCGCAGTTGCTCCCTCACAGCCCTTCGGCACTCTGTGACCCCATCAGCTATCACACGTATGTCCCTCACCCATTCTAAGGGTAGGTGGTGGATATCTCCATGTCCAAACGTCTGCGAGATGAAGGCTCCTGAAGCCATGAATCTGGGGCCCTCTATTGTACTCTCCTCAATGGCCCTCTTAATCGAGGGCGTATACGGTGAGCCGCAGCACCGGGCGGCGGTGACTCCATGTTCTAGCATATTGTAGGCGTCTGAAATTGCCCGCGCAATACCTAGTGCTGTATCGTACCGTCCGGTAGTGTCCCCTCGTCTCCACCCAGTCAGGTGTACATGGGCGTCGATCAGACCTGGCATGATTGTCATGCCAGTTCCATCGAATATTTTTATCCCATGAGGGATGGTAACCTCATCCCTCTGCCCCACTTTTCTTATCCTGTCACCCTCTATAATAACGACTCCGTCTCTAAGAGCCTCCTTTTGAGTGCCATTGATGAGTAAACTACCGATAATGGCCTTAACGTCTTCACCCAATCCACACACCACCTTGAAGATTCTTTAGTCAAGCATGAATGAAAACCTTTTTCATTTATTTCCCTTTCTACACTCGTGAGTGAACGCAAATAAATTCCATTTCAAATGAGATCTCGGCCAATTTAAGGCTTCCAATGATCGAACACTTCTCTCTACAAGTCTAAGACGCAGCTAGATAGCTGTTTATGTCTAGATTTTCTGTTCATAGGCGTTTGTGAAGAAAAGTCGTGTTTCACCCATCGTCTTGACATTCAAAGGCTTGACCTCTATAATGATGGGGAAGTCGTTGGTTACCCTTCCCAAGGCTAGACAATAGTGTGGAGGCAGCTCTCGAGCGATCACATTAATGGTCTCCACGTCGACCATAGTCGCCTTTGACACGGCGGCTAAATCGTTTTCATTAGTGAAGTTGAAGAGGAAGACGTTGTCTGCCTGACGATAGATGCTGTCACTTATGCTGTCCGGCTGGTTGGTGATGAAGGTGCTAAAGACCCCGAGATGCCGCATGCGGGTGACTATGTCCTCCCAATAGGTCTTTCTCAGATAGAGGTGGGCTTCCTCTGCAAAGAGGAAGAGAGCTCTTAACACCCAGCGATCAAGCAAATTACACAGCTTACTCAACATAAACTCCACAACGATGTGACAAAATCTCGACGGCAACCCTCGGAGATTAACGATTAGAGCCCCTCCACTATTAAGCCCGAAAATTAGATCCTCCAACGTCGAGGCTTCCTGAGGGTTATCGGTCAAGAGGCCCGTGCTGACTAGACTATCGTATCGACGGATAAGGGCATCTCTAACATAGTTATTTAATACTGATTCGATGGCTTTTCTAAGGTTCTTCAGGGTGAGTGTGCTTCTTTGTGACAGGGATGACCAGATTCTTCGGATCTCCCAGGCTGAATTATCGGGAAGGTCGAGCACAGAGGACATGATCCGCAGAAAGACCCCGAGCCCCATGTATTCCAGGGTCACCTTGAACCGTTTTCCCGGCGATAGAACGATGATTTTCTCGTGTGAAGCCGCTTTTTTGTAGTCTGCCCCATACCCTAAATTGACGTATTCCCCATTGACGTCGAAAACGACGCAGATGCCTCCCTTCTCGATGAGGCTGAGGAGGAGCAGTTTTGAAAGATGGGATTTTCCAGTTCCCTTTTTGCCAGTAATGATGTTCAGCTTGCCATCGATAGCCGTGAGGTTGACTGCGATTTCTGCACCCCCCTTCGTTGTTCCCAGGGTTATCGCGTTTTCTCCATGGAGCCCAATGAGTTCCAAGAATTCCCTGTCGGTCAAGTTTATGAGTTGGGAGGTTGAGCGGGAGGGTGTCCAGGAGATGTCGTGGTCGATTCTTCCATTCACTATGGCCTTGCGAATCTTGCAGCGGAAGACCTTCGCGTCTTTGATCACGTCGACGAAGGCCTTCACACCGAGGAAATCGAGGTTCCGTCCGTCAATGTTTTTGGTCGACGAATCCCTCAGAATGTCCTCCAGCACCCCCGGGATATTCGCGTATCCGATGTTTGTAACCTGCACGATGAGGCTTCGGTTCACAGCGTTGTCCCTCACGATGATGTAGTCCCCCTTTTGGACACCCTGGGGTGGACAGGAAACGATATCCATGGTGTTTCCGTCAAGTTTATAGATGTGCATCATGGCCCTCACCATCAAATCCGTCTCGATGCGATGCCCCCGTAGGGTCCGAAGAGGATCTGCCGAACATTGGGTCGTCGGATGATCTTCAGATCGTAGTTTTCAGACACGTAGCGTTGCATGGCTAAGACTTCATTCGCTGAGAACCTTGACAGGATGTGTGCCAATCGAAGGGTCTCGGGGTAACTGTCAACGATCAAGTCGCTGCAGAGGAGATTTTCCACGGCCTGGACGCCAGCTGCCTGCGAGACTTGTCGATCGATGTCCAAGCGAAAGCTCAGGGTTCCAGGCGAGAGCTTTACGGCGTATATTTTGCCGAAGAAGCGGAGGTATTTCCCGTACTGGACGCGGACGACGTCGTCGATGTCGAGGAGGCAAGGGGCATTCCCAGAATCTAGTAACGAGTCCATCCTTCTTCCGAAGGCGGAGATGGAAGTCTTCTTGGATAAAGCTAGGATCACGTTTCGGGCATCCCTTGCTCGCTTGAGAAGGCTGCTTAAAATGGATATTGGGTTGTTAACCGTACGGGTGGTCAGCGAGCCGTCCCAGAGAAGGAGGGATTCTCGACGCGATTCACTAAGCTGTTTCTGAAGCCACCGCTCAAGGATGTTTCGGATGTGTTCAGGAATCCGCTCCAGAATAGGCGCTCCAACTCCCTCGTTCACGTCGAAACACCGTTGACGCAAGGCATTGTACAAGAAGTTTTTATTGGCTTCGGTGATGTGGAAGATGAAAGGGCCGTGGCGAACGTATTGATAGGCCTTATTCTCTCTCCAGACGATGCTGCCCCGAATTGCACAGAGAAATCCTTCCTTCGTTTCTCCTAAATCGATGTTAGAGGCGTCCACTCCGAATACGGGAACCTCCTCTCCTGGATTTAACAGCGTGATCGGTTTGAGGAAGCTGTTTCCAATGGTGGGGTCTAACTCCAACTCGTCCGCGAAGTCACCGCCGTCAAGCCCGGGCACTGCCATCGCCCTCGAAAGATTTAAGTCCACCACCTCCTTCAAGGAGGTGTATCCTATTTCGACGAAATTCTCTGGTGTTATCTGGCTGAATTCAGCTATTTCCATATAACCGCATCCCTTGATGTGTGAATCGTAGCCATTTGACGTGTAAAGCGGAGGCTGGGGATTGAGAGTAAACTACTTATAAAGAAGATACGACTATCTTTAGTCTTGGTGCAGTGGGGAATCGTCAATATACCTAACCTCCTTTGCGATCAGTCGCATGGGGTTCCCTTAAAACCCGATGCGAACCGCTGCACCCTCCGTTTTAGCGGAGGGTGATCGTACTTGCTTTCTACCTTCGACCTCCTTTCAACCTACTTAACTCGAATGTAGCCATATTCTCTACCTTCCTTAACCCGCCTCAACGCGCCCTTTTTCGTCAGGTCTGTGAGTCGTCCCTTCACGGTTCCAACAGGATAGTGGATGGCATTCACCTTCATGACTTCAAGGAGTTCCCTCAGCTTCCTAGGTTTTTCTTTGCCCCATTCGGTGGAGAGAATTTTAAGGATTGCTTCGGGACAAGGGGTATCGGGCTCGACGGAGATTGAAGGTATGCTTGCTTGTCTTAGAATCGTTGGTTCCGCGATGGGTTTTATGAGCGTAATGTTGAAGGCCTGGGTTAGTTTATCCATAATGTTGGAAAAGTTGTTTATCGCTTCCAACACATCTTCCTTGGAGCCACTCACCTCAATTTCATTGTTTCCGAAACGGATTTTGATGGTGAAAGGCAGGCTACTCATCGGTGTCCCCTCATTTTCACGTTTTGAAGCACTTTCTCGGCTTCTTTGATTCCCAGACTCTTGATTTTGTACTCGCCTCTTCCAACCCTTTCCACAAGACCGTCGTCGATCATCCCCTTCAACTTGTTAAGAATCGTCTTCAAAGCCTTGCCACTAACGGTTGCGATTTGAGTGACGGACACGGACTCCTCAGCGGACAATCCGAGCTTGTTTCCAACGTAGACTCCGAGAAGAGAAAGCACTATCGCTTCTTCTGACGTCAGATCCCTCGGAGTGAGGATTAATCCTTCCGAAGAATACTCTATCACGCCCTCCAATGCCTGGGCAAGCTTGATCAAGTCGGGCTTGAAGACCAGTCTACTGGCTAGCTTGAACGCAGGATACACTTTGTTGAGGAAGTCTATGAACGCGATTGAAACAACTTCGGGACTCCCCTCAAAGTCCGCCTTGAACTCCCCGTATTCCGCATGCACTCGCAGCTTTCCCTCCACCATTCTTGACACTCCCTCACATGAACGATTTAATCTTGGGGAGAACCTCTTCAGAAAAGGACTTTATCCCATACGTGGTGATCCGGTACTCTCCTCGACCCGCCCGTTCAACCCAATTCATCTGCACTAGCTCACTGAGCCTTGCCGCTGATGAACTCGGCTTTCCGCTAGTTATGGATATAATGTCGGATATCGACATGATGTCCAAGTCCAGTTTTCCCAACTGATAGCCGATGTACGTCTTCACTAGGTGGAGGAGAATAACCTCTCGCTCCCCAAGCAACTCTTGGGGGATAATCACGATCAACCCTTCAGGCGTTATGGCGATGATGCCCTCAACCCCCTTCACCAGCTTTTCCAGGTCGGTGGTGAGGGTCAGTCTGGAAACCAATTCGTAAGTGGGCAACATCTTGTTCAAAAACTCAAGAAAGAACCTGACCACCTCGTTAATGTCGCCCGAAAATTTGACTTCGAGGCCCCGATACGTCACAACGACTTCAACAACTTCGTCTCCACTCATCTTTTGCTCCCCTACCTTACGTCTTAAGTTTTAAAATCAACTCTTTAATCCACTTCTTCCCCGCGACTGACAATCGATATCCGCTGCCTTCCTTGATTATGTTGCCTTCCCTCCTCATTTCACTTAAACGCGAACCGTACCCCGATGTACCGTGGCCGCTGAGTGATAGGAGAGCACCGACCTCTTTAGGCTCCAAGGGGTTCGGGTTCTGAGAGTAGAGAAGGAGGCCAATGCCTTCTTTACTGCTGACCCGGTTCTTGGGGATTATAAGTTGAGGGCCTTCGGAGGAGACTTCTATGATCCCGCCCAACTCCTCTTCTTGACCTGTGTCCGTGGTTGACATCATTTTGTCGATGACGACGAGCCACTCCGGAAAGGCCTCTAATCCCTGAACCACCTCGTCCAAGCTGTCCCCTTCGACTTCGATGTTTCCGTAAGGACGCTTCACCGTCACTCGAATTTTCATGAATAAAGTATTTTTATCATCACATTTAAAAGTCTTTCGATAACGTTAATTTAACGTTAAATAACGTTAAAAGTTAAGATGGCTCGGAAACCTCCGTTCACTTCTATTTCTTATTCCCAAAAGGCGAAGTTCTATTATAACCCTGATTTTCTAAATGAAATCCGTGCTTTGCTAAGGAAGGGTTTATTTTAGTGTGATTGTGGAAAGGGTGACTTTGCGGTATGTAAGGATTAGATGGTGGATAGCTTATTCTGTAAAGATGGATGAGAATGCTGTTACAATAAGGGTTGGAAGACATGCACACCTACTGCAACGGACAGTGGTGAAAGAATATTCGCTTTGTAATGCCTTGGGAGTGGAAACGTGTGGTGATTATTGCGGAGATTGTTTGGTGTAATGCACGTTCTGTAATGGAAGAGGATGGAACTCATGTCCTTTCTGTAATGGAACAGGAGGGGGAACATAACTTTGTACTACTCGTGCTAGGCGATATAATAGTAATGATTAGGTTTCTCCTCGTATCAGCTACACTCATAGTGGGCTAAGAGTAATTGAGCGCTAGCTGAAGTCAAGGAAAGGAAACCATGAGCGATGATGAAGAGAAAGGCTAAAGAATGAATAGCTAGCTGTTATGGTAGCTATGGATTAGGTAATTCTTTCTTCATCCATTATCTTCTTTGTCGACAGTTACCTTATGTGTTTTATCTTTATTCCCTATCATTTATGGTGTTGCTGCCCAATCATTGGTTAGAAGCCAGGCAACTGTCTCTCCCTGTTTAATGATGTGACTCTCTGCTCCAGTTTGGCCAGACATCCATCTATTTTCAGTCTCATCCCAACTGAACCACAGCCAGTATTCTGGGCCATTTCCCTGTACTTCATTTATTGAGGTTACAAAGACGCCAAAGTCACTCCAACTTCCTTCGACTTTGCCACCGGTAGTTTTTAATGTGGCATTATATAGAGACCAACCTATTGGGATGATGGTCTGGTTGTGCCATATTTTTGTTCCATTGTTGTAATCTATTAGAGTGTTAAATTTGTAGGAAACGCCATTAAGAGACAATAAAGTGTTTGAATATTTTTCTTCTGTTGTTACGTAGTTTGAATAGTAAAAGAAGGATAGTGCTGACGTTATGACTAAAGCCGAAACCAAAACTAAAGAGATTGTAAACCAAATGTTTCTACCTGCATTCAAATTTATCTACCTCCATATTCCATCTTGTGTAGATTGCGTCTTTTCTAGCACTCGAACTAGAATGGGTACAACAGTCGCGAAGAAGAAGAAGTTAGATGCTTCATGAATTATCCCAAGTGGAATTGGTACATTCATGGTCAGTAATCCGATCCATACTGATTTGTAAACGACTAGACCAACGATGGCATTAGTAATGAGATCGTAGGCAAGGGTGGCGAACAAACCCGCTGTACCATAGATTATATTACGTTCGAGGCCTTTGAACTTGCTCTTCGGGCTCCTTGAGGATGTTTTTCGTACAAGATATCCAGCTACGACATATATGCTCTCGCTTATAATAACTGTAATGAGAACCGGTAGGGATAGACCAAAAGGGTTTAGTGTACCATAGACCAGCCACGAGATGGTGGCTACTGCTGCACCGGGGATTACCCCGAAGAACAGGCTTGTGGTAAAAACGATAGCGTCCATCAGGTTCACATTTGGTAGAGGGAGCATGGCATAGTTGGTTCCGATGCAGAGCGCTGCTAGCGTAGCGATGAGAGCGGTTCGCCTAGTGTTAGAGATTTTTAGAGCATTTGTCTTCTTTATCGTTGCAGCTGGTTTATTGTTTTTCAATGGGTCTTCATGGTCTTTGCTTTTGAGCACCGACATAAAATATGTAGGATATTCATCCTACATATATGTTTTATCAATAGAGAGCGAGGGAAACAAGGTTATCACTTATTGAGTTATACGAAATATTGGCGTAGGAAGAATGATTGAGATAAAGAGCAAGCTTACTCTTTCTTAAATGCGCATAAGTTTAGATCAAAATAAACTAGATGAAAGAGCCAGATAAGATGGACATGCAAATGGTGCTATACTCAGTCGATCTGGCTGACCCTGCTTTTGAGATTTTCGCCAATGCTTACGGAATTATCTAAAAATTATTTTCTAATTGGATTTATTATGGATTTGAAGCTGTCGAGATTTAGTGTTTTTACATGTATATTGAAGGGTGTTCCCTCTCGCTGATGAGGACTTAGCTCTCTACACGGCAGTCCTCAACGCCTTACAAGCTGTAGTAAATATCAATGCGGCTTATTGGGTAGTATATACTTCGCTCCTCGTCGATGCAATTAAGGATGTGTACAGCAACGAAAACGACAACAATCGGTGGAGGGTGTACGCTATAAATGGAGTACACGCCTATATAAGTGCAGACCAATATACCTTAAGGATGGAGATCAGTTCGAGTGGACGTATCAAAAGTATTGATCCCGACACACCGCTCCAGACGAATTCGGAGTCGAGGGACAACGAGATCCGATATCAAGGAGCTTCTACTGCTATTAATTGTCGACCGAGAGGGGCCCATAGGACGTTATCGCCTCAAAGATATGCTCGGTCTCTCAGGCCACGAGGGATCGGTGCGGCAGATGCTGGTCAACCTCCAGAGCCAAGGCTATCTTGCAGCAAGTCGATCTGGATGCACTCTCACCCCCACGGGAACAACGTTCTTAGAGGCATGTTTGACTTCCAAACACATAGCAGCCATCAAAAGGGTTGGTGCTCAACTCTTAACAGTGGGTCCCGTGACCCTCGGCGTCCACCTCCAGAATAAGGCTGACCACATCGAATCTGCCATGAGCCTTCGTGATTTAGCCGTTAGAGGTGGAGCGACGGGAGCGACGATCCTTCTCTTCAAAGAAGGAGTGTTAAGCATCCCCTCTGTTCATCCAGATTTTCTGTCCGAGCACCCTAACCTAATCAAGGAACTCCAAGAAACCTTCACCTTGGAAGAGGATGATGTCATCGCTCTTATCTCAGCCGAAGACGAGTGGATAGGCGTTGAAGCAGCAATAACCCTCGCCGACGCTCTCTCCGGGAGCAAACGTTAATTCCCACTATTCGTCATCCTAAACAACCCTGCCAGCCTCAGAAAATTGGGGGCTCCCGAATTCGAAGGGTTTCACATAAACTTTGTAAACGTCAACATTATTAATTTGCTTTACCTAAAGCAGAGGTAAATTGAACGGGTTTTTCTCTTCCTCAGGAGAACATCGACTTTGAGCGCTTTGAAACCAAAAGAGAGCATGTCCAGCTTTGATTTAGCCACAGTCGTCAGAGAGTTGAGAGATATAATTGTTGGCTTTAGGATTGATAATATCTATCAAACAAGTCCGCTAACGTTTCTCCTGGCGGTTCACCCCAAAAAAACCCTGCTCATCGAAATTGGACGGCGGCTTCATTTAACGAGATACGTCACGGAAAAGCCGAAGACGCCATCTCAATTCTGCATGCTTCTCAGGAAACACCTCCGAAGGGGCTTCATCGAAGGGGTGGAAATGCCCGGTTTTGAGCGCGTGATCATTCTCTCTGTTACGTCGAAAGGCGTCTCGTATAAACTCATGTTCGAACTTTTTGGCAAAGGAAACCTCATCCTGCTAGACAGCAAGGACATGATTCTCTACGCCTCCTCCTATCGTAAAATGCGTGACAGAGACCTCATTCGCGGCGAAGCTTTTAGGCTGCCGCCTCCTCGTGGACAAGACCCTGCCCAGATCAGCCGACAAGACTTAGAAGCATTGAAGGCATTCAAAGGCGATATCGTGCGAGCCTTACCTCGAAGCCTCGCCATCGGGGGCAGATATGCTGAAGAAATCCTGAACCGAGCCCACATTGAAAAGAAGACACTGGCTAACAGCTTAAAAAGCGACGAATTGGACCGAATCTACAACGAAACAAAAAACTTGGCTTCCACCCTGTCCACCCCCAACCCCCACATAGTCGTCCATGTGGACGGCCGATTTATCGATGTCCTGCCCTTTCCCCTGACTATTTACCGCGATTACTCGCTTAAAGAATACCCGACGTTCAACGAAGCGGCTGATGACTATTTTACCAGGATGAGCTTTGAGGAGAAAAAAGGGGACGTCCAGGGGCGGATGTTTCAACGAACTGAAGTTCAACGCAGAATTCTGGATCAACAACGAAAAAGCCTTACGGACTTCGAGCGGATTTCCATAGAAAAACAGCACATTGGAAACATCATCTATTCCCACGTCCGAGAACTCGAGCTTTTATCACGATTTATCTTGAACGTCAGTAAGACGCGGAAGGGTAACAATGAACGGTTTTCGGAAGTCAAGAAGAGAGAGTCCGAAACACTTTCCACAGACCTCCTCAAATCCATCGACTTCGAAAGAGGCCGTTACACTGTAGAACTCGAGGATCTACTGTTTGACTTGAGCTTCCGAAAGAGCGTGTATGAAAATGCCTCCACGAACTATGGGGACGCCAAGAAGGCGCAAGAGAAGATCGATGGCGTGAAAGAAGCGATGGCTCGAATCAAGAAGAAGATGAAAGTGCTTGAGCAGCTTGAAGTTCAAACAGAAAACGACTTGGAACAGCCGAAGCAGGAGCGGAAGCGAAGGTGGTTCGAAAAGTTTCGCTGGACTCATTCTCACGACGGCTTCCTCATCCTTGGGGGACGGGACGCGTCTAGCAACGAACTGCTCATAAAGAAGCACACGAATCCAGACGACGTAGTCCTCCACGCCGATACTCCCGGAGCCCCCTTCGTCATCATTAAAACAGAGGGCAAAACGCCATCCGAACAGACTATCGACGAAGCTGCCAAGTGCGCAGTTTCCTATAGCAGCGCATGGCGAAGCGGGTACACTTCCATGGACGCGTACTGGGTGACACCGAAACAGGTCAGTAAGACCGCTCCAGCTGGTGAATATCTCACGAGAGGCGCGTTTATGATTTATGGACGTAAAAATTACCTTCGAAACGTCCCTCTTCAACTT
Organism: Candidatus Bathyarchaeota archaeon; assembly: GCA_030670615.1. GTDB lineage: Archaea > Thermoproteota > Bathyarchaeia > RBG-16-48-13 > DAOVBJ01. Next base: position 18,891 of record DAOVBJ010000001.1, read on the forward strand.
TCAATAGGCATCCTCCAAGTGAACGACCAATGGATGATTGTGGGCGGGCCACCTTCAGCGATAACGTCGCAGACTAAATACAGCGTGACACTAACGCCCGGAAGAATGAAAAGTGGTAGACTCGCTAAAGAGCTGCGGCGAATCCTCGCCAACAAGGCCCCCCTCACGTTTCGGAAGACACTTCTCAAGCTACCCCTCGAGGAAATCCAACGGTTTATTCCCGCTGGAGGCGGAGCAATCGATAGTAGATAACTATAAATGCGAGAAAAAAGTGAGAACATGATTAGGGATGTAGCTATGCTCAACCATGCGAAGACCGGTGTCCAAGTAAAGGACGTAATGTCCCGTCCCGTGAAGACTGTCTTGGAACATGACTCCGTTGAACAGGCAGCCAAGAAAATGATCGCTAACGACTTGGGCAGCATCATTGTCACGGACGCCCAAGGCAATCCCGTTGGCATCATCACGGAACGGGATATTGTCGACCGCGTTGTAGCCGAGAACCGCGTGCCACGAAAAGTTAAGGCAGAAGCCGCGATGAGTCGCCCCGTCCGTATCACCACTCCCGAAGCCGACATCAAAGAAGCTGCGGAATCTATGAGAGACCACAACATTCGACGACTGGCCGTCATGGACGAGGGAAAAATGATTGGCATCGTCTCAAGTAAAGATATCGTAGAAATTACCCCCGCTCTCCTCGAACTGATTTCTGAAAAGACGAGGATTACCCATCAGCAGTTAATGCCCTCTCGAAGAGTTTTCACCTCCACCGGATATTGCGATCATTGCCGACAATGGTCAGACACCCTCATGGAAGTAAGCGGCAACTTCATCTGCGAGGAATGTCAAGTTGACCTCGAGTCGGAATAAAATCGTCACTTTTCCTTCGGCTATACATCGCGTATCCTCCTAAATATGGGCTGTGATCACACATTGATCGACTTGGCACTCGTTAACGCCAGGATTCTCACCGATCATGGACTTATCAAGGGTGGAATCGCCATTAATGATGGGAAAATCTGCTCCATCGACCCAGAAGAGCACTTGCCAAAGGCCTTCACAACCATCAACATGCAGGGCAACCTCGTGTTACCCGGCCTGATCGACGTGCACACTCATCTGCGAGACCTCAACTTGGAACATAAAGAGGATTTCTATTCAGGAACCTGTGCTGCCCTCGCCGGCGGATTCACAACGGTTTTAGATATGCCCAACACTGTGCCCCTAACTGATAGCGCTCTTCGTCTACAAGCGAAAATGGCGGTAGCCAGCGGGAGGATCGTAGCAAACACGGGGTTCTACACCTGTCTTCCAGCCGAGGTGACGGAGTTGAAACGGTTAAAAGACCTTGGTGCGATGGGTTGTAAAGTTTATCTCCATAACCCACATACCATGTTGGATGTTGACGACGACAACGTCCTCCTTCACACCCTCCAGGTTCTTGAGGACCTTGACATGATTCTCACGATCCACGCAGAAGATCGATATCTAATTGAAGACCTAGTAGCAAAGTTCCAGGCTGCCGCCACTTCCTCCCCTCGTATTCGTTCAAAGACACATCCACCCCAAGCGGAAGTGAAAGCGGTTCAGCGCGTTCTTTCTCTCATCCGAGGAAGATGTCCTCGCCTTCATTTCTGCCACATTTCCACTGGGAAGGCCTCATCCCTGATTTCACAGGCGAAGGTCGAAGGATTATCCGTCACCTACGAGGTTACGCCCCACCACCTCTTTCTCTCTGAAACCCTTTTGGGTAAGGTGGGAAGCTTAGCCTTCGTGGAACCCCCTCTACGACGTTCCACGACGCGACGCGGTCTCTGGCGCGATCTCCTCACTGGAAGCATTGACGTAGTCGCTAGCGACCACGCGCCACACGCCCTCAAAGAAAAGAGGCATTCAGACTTGTGGGCTGTCCCCAGCGGCTTTCCAGGTTTAGAAACCACACTACCCCTTCTTCTGACGATGGTTGCTCGGGGTAAGTTATCGCTTGAGCGCCTAGTAGCGGTTCTGGCACGAAATCCCGCGCGCATCTTTAGGCTGGATGGGAAGGGGGTCATCGCTGCGGGGTTTGACGCGGATTTGACCGTCGTTGACATGGACAAGGAGTTCATCATTGACTCCTCTGCGTTCTATTCAAAAGCAAAATATTCTCCCTTCGATGGCATGAAGGTCGTTGGACAACCGGTCCAAGTGTTTCTCGGAGGAAACCTTGTCATGGATAAAGGTGAGGTCGTGTCCAAGCCTGGAAGCGGAACGATACTCCGTCCTTCTTTGCCAGCGGTGGGGTGACATCATGCATTACTTTGTTGTTGATAGCATGCTTGGCCGTTTTACTCGTTGGCTTCGGTTGCTTGGATGCGACGTTACGTATTCTAATGACGCTTCTGATGACTGGCTGCTAGCGATCGCGGAGAAGGAGCTCCGTGTCTTGTTAACTCGGGACTTGGAGCTTTTTCAAAGGGCGAAGACCCGCGGGGTGGACGCGTTCTTTGTCGAGGAAGTGACTACTTCGGAAAAGATTGCTGCAGTAGCCAGGCGCTATCAGATACGACTCGACTTTGACACATCTCTTTCCCGCTGCCCGACCTGTGGCTCCGCGATTAGGACGGCCGAAAAATCGGAGGTATCAGGAAAAGTTCCTGAGGGAACCTTTGCGCACTACACTGAGTTCTGGATCTGCGTTGGCTGCAGTAAAGTCTACTGGCAGGGAAGTCACTGGACGAGCATCAGAGAAATCGTGGATAAAGCTAAAAAGCTAGTCATGGAACACAGTAATTCATAGGAACGTTTTACGTAAACGCTAGGGTGACGTACATGTCTTTCGAATTGACTGATGCTGAGGGACGATTCCTCGTCCAGCTTGCGAGACAATCGATTTCAGCCTTCTTGGACTCGGGTGAGAAAACTCCCGTCCCTCCGAACATCCCTGTAGTCCTCCGCCAAAAATGCGGGGTCTTCGTAACGCTAAGCGTTATGCATGGCGAGGCGAAAGCCTTGAGAGGCTGTATTGGTTATCCGGAGCCCCGACTCCCCCTGGCGGAGGCCACTATTACCTCGGCCATCAACTCGGCCACTGGAGACCCCCGATTTCCCCTTCTGGCAACAGAGGAACTTGAGCGGGTGGTTATCGAGGTCAGCGTTCTCACGCCACCCACCTTGATCACTGTGAAGACGCCGATGGAGTACGTGACGCAGGTTGAGGTTGGGAAAGAAGGGTTAATCGTGGAGCGAGGAGTATTCAAGGGATTACTCTTACCCCAGGTTCCAGTTGAATGGGGGTGGAACGTCGAGGAATTTCTGACACACTGCTGTATGAAAGCCGGGCTTTCCCCCGACGCGTGGTTGGTTGAGGGAACAAGAATCTACAAGTTTTCGTGTGTTATTGCACGTGAAACCAGTCCTAGCGGGCCTGTTGAGGTCATCGATATGCGAAACGGTGAACAACCTTAAAACCCTTTTTCTTAACTGGAAGAGATCGGATCTAGCTAGAAGGAAACTATAAAACCAGAAAACCCTCTCCTTAAATTAGATAATGTAGTTCTCACACTCCACATTGGTGCTGGAACAAAAGACTGTGGAGAATGTGTTGTGATGACTGTTGTGGAAAACACCATCAATGTTCTTAAAGACATGAAGCCTATGTATTCGGTTACTGCCTAAAATTTTTCTTAGATATTTTGAAGCTGTATTCGATTTTCCTATGATTCGGAAACGTTGTCTTTGACCATGATATGGGTTTTTAGGTCTTTATCTATAGTCGTAACACATATATTCAGTTATGGGAGAGACTTCTATGGGTTTGTATTATGGTAAATTTGTTAGATCCCCTAATAATAAAGGGACTTAAACTTAAGAACAGACTCGTCATGCCACCGATTGGAACCGACTTGGCAACAAACAAAGGAGAAGTGACGGAGAAACACCTATCTTCTTATGAGCCTAGAGCAAGGGGGATGGGTCTCGTTATAGTTGAGCACACCTATGTTGACTTTGGTGGCAGATTCACAGCTACACAACTCGGTATTCATAATGATAGCCTCATTCCAGGCCTTAAAAAACTAGTTGAAGTCATCCATGTGTCAGGCGCAGCAGCAGCCATACAGCTCAATCACTCAGGAGGTAAATGTGTTGAATCCGTCTGTGGTATGCAGTCAGTCGGTCCTTCTTCAATTAAGTATTGGAAGGAGCCTACAAGAGGACTTGACATCTCTGAGATCAACGATTTAGTCCATAAATTTGGCGATGGCGCTGCTCGAGCCGTTGTGGCTGGGTTTGATGCAGTGGAGATCCATGCAGCTCATGGCTTTCTATTGAATGAGTTTACCTCACCTCTGACGAATAAGAGGACTGATCTGTATGGTGGGAGCTTGGAGAACCGTTTCCGTTTTGCTTTAGAGGTGATTAGAGAAGTGAGGTCAAGGGTTGGTGACAACTTCCCTCTCCTCTTCCGTTTAGGAGCAGATGACTTCACATCAGGAGGCTTAACCATCACAGAGAGTAAGAAGATAGCGCCTTTTATCGTTGAAGAGGGGATCGATATCATGGATATATCTAGCGGAATCTGTGGTATTTATCACCCCACGAATAAGAAGCCAGGTTTCTTCGTCCAAATGGCAGAAGAGATAAAGAATGTAATCTCCGCCCCAGTTATTGGTGTGGGAGGAATAACCACAGTTGAACTTGCAAATAGATTTGTCTGCGAGGAGAAGGTGGATCTAGTTGCTATTGGAAGGGCTTTGATGAAGGACCCTGAATGGGGAGTTAAAGCCATGAAGGCACTCAAGTAAAAGAGTGTCGATGAGCCTTCATGAGCATCATTAATCAAATAATATTATTCTAGCTAGCTATAGCTGCCGAGAGGATGAGAAGCATCCTGACCAATAAGCCCTAGAAGAATTAACTGCGATAAACCCCTCCCACAACAGGTTCGCCGATGAATGCTACACCAGCCTTGACAGCAGAACAAACTGAGGACTCCCTAGAAGCTCTAGCTAGCTGGTGTATCGCCGTCTTGTAGCGCCTCAGGGAGAGTGCTTTATCAGGAAAGGCATAGGGTTCTGCGCAACATGTGACGTTCCTCTCTATCGCGATAAGAGAGTGGTCGTTGTTGGTGGAGGCAACTCGGCTTTCTCTGCTGTACTTGACTTAATTTTTCTTCTGAAATTCACCTTATTCATCGCAAAAAAGAGTTCAAAGCAGATGACATATTGGTGCAAGAAGCCAGTCGAGGTAAAACGTCACTTTTCACACACAAATGGTCGTTCGCATCTTCTTGGGAAAAGACAAACTCACGGGGGTACGACTTGAATCAGTTGATGGAAAGGAATGGTTCGACTTGAATGTAGATGGGGTGTTTCTGGAAATCGGTCTCGCCCCAAATATAGGACCCTTGAAAGGGTTGGTTGAACTAAACAACCGGGGAAAAGTCCAGATGAACACGGATCAATCCATAGCTATGGAAGGTCTCTTCGTAGATGGCGATGTCACCGACATCGAAAAGAAGCAAATATCTATAGCAGTCAGTCAAGGGGCCTTACCGACCTTAACAGCCTACAAATATTTGATAGAAAATAGATTAACTAAAACACTATATCTTCTGCTAGCTAGCGTCATAGAGTTTAGACATTGCTTCTCCAAAAACACTAAAGTTTTAACCTACGGTTTTTAAGGAAAAGCATCTATTGGAGTACTTGAGTGGATGAAGCCTTCGTAGGGGAATCTGCAATAACATGAGGGTTTACTTCGGCGTCTGCGGTGTGGGCTTGGGCCATGTCGGCCGCTGTATGCCTGTTGCGAAAAAACTTCGTAAACGGGGAGACCACGTCCTCTTCTCTACCTACAAGGATGCTTGTGACTACGTGGAACGTGAGAACTTTCCCCTGTGTAAAGCGCCCCCTTTAAGTTACGCTGTTAGGCCTGATGGTGGTGTGGACTTCCGAAAGACGACGGCAGACCCTGGAATTTTTTCCACATACATCTTCCTCACCCAAGTCCGGGCTGAAATCGAGTTCATGCGGAGCTTCAACCCCGACTTCGTGTTTTCTGATTCGCGACTTTCCTCTCTCGCCGCTGCAAAACTTTTAGGAATTCCCTCGGTGACTGTCCTCAACACGTATAAAGTGACCATTCCCCGGGAACGACGGTTTCTGACGCTGGCTCAAATCGCAGACGGTGGGATTCTCACCATCATCGGGGAGTCTTGGGCCTTAGGCAAAAAAATATTGATCCCTGACTTCCCCCTGCCCAACACGCTGTCCCTCGCGAATCTCGAGATTCCACCTCGCCGGCGGAGGAAAATCGAGTTCATCGGTCCTGTATTGCCGGTCAGACCTGAAGAATTGCCTGAAAAGAAGGAGATTCGACAGAAACTGGGGTACTCTGACGAAATCCTCATATTTGTTCCCATCAGCGGCTCAGCTCAAGACAAAGCGTATCTCTCTCTTGTGCTGAAGCGTCTGCTGAGGAAGCTGCCGACGAATTATCGGGTCGTGATGTCGCTGGGTCAACCTGGCTCGTCTGCGACACCCATTACCGAGGGAAACGTCACCGTGTACACATGGCTGGATAATCGCTTCGAGTACCTCAAGGCATGTGACTTAGTTATTTCCCGGGCGGGCTTGGGGACGCTGAGTCAGGCAATTTGTTACGGTAAACCCCTCATCGTCATTCCCACCCCGAGTCAAACCGAGCAGTTGAACAACGCCAAGCGAGCAATGGAGATGGGTGTGGCAAAGGTGCTGAGTCAAAAAGAACTCGAGCACAAGCAGTTCACGTCAACGGTTCGGGAGATGTTTACTTCAGAGGCGTACGTGAAGACGGCCGAGGCGTTGAAAGCCGACGTTTCAAAGCTCAATGCCACCGAAACCATGGTTCGCGTGATAACCAGTCTTGGAAACGCGTTATAGCGGGATCTAGCCCGCTCATGAACGTGTTAATATTCGCTCTTAACGTCTTTTCAGCCATCTCCATCGTAAAAAAGTTGAGTGAAGTGTATAATGCTTTTACAAAGAGAAAAACGAGGACGCCACATATCTAGTTAAGCTTATATAAGCGGTGAAAAATGAGTTAAACAAGGTGTAAATTATAATGCCCTTTGAAAACAAACTTAGAAAATTACTGGAGAAAGATCAGCCCACTGTTGGAACTCACATAGGGATTGCCTTTCCACTAGTAACTGAGTTGGTTGGTCTTTCTGGTCAATTTGACTATATTGAATTTGCAGGTGAATATCATCCATATACTGATTTTGACCTCATTAACATAGCCAGGACAGCTGAAATGTATGGGATGTCAACAATGATAAAGATTGATCAGAGCCCTAGAATTTCCATCGCTGAAAGAGCCATGGGTATTGCCGGTATACAAAACATGTTATTCGCAGACAGTAGGACGGTCGAGGACGTTAAACTCTGTGTTGACGCCGTAAGGTGCGATCCCAAGGGCATTGGAGGAGCACGATTCGGTAGAGTGATGACGAAGCTTGGAAGCTTACCTGCTTGGGTAAAATATTGTGATGACGCAGTCGTGGCCATAATGATTGAGAAGAAGAAGGCTGTTGAAAACTTGGAGGAGCTCTTGTCGGTAGATGGAGTCGATATGGTGCAATGGGGTCCAGCAGACTTCACTGTTAGCTCAGGCATACCTGGACAATGGACCAATCCAAAGGTGAAAGAAGCGGAGCTTAAGGTCATAAAGACAGCGTTAAAGATGGACATACGGCCAAGAATAGAGTGTAGCGTAGAAGCTATGCAGGGATACATCGATCTAGGTGTCCGTGACTTCTGCATTGGCATGGATACATCGATCTTATCAAGTTGGTTTAATGACTCAGGTAAAAAGATAAGGGAAACCTTGGCTAAAATATGAGGGAACCCAACGTAAACCCTGTTTAAACCGTTTTTTCCACTACTTTTTTAGATGGGGTTTTGAAAACGGATACGCATTTCATTCTTCTGTTCTTCGCTCTTAGCCATTAAACCACACAGAGTTAGCTAGCTCGGTAAAGGAGTAACGGTGAACATGGGATTTCCCATTGTAATATCAATTCCTTCCCATGGCACTGCCTTTGATATCGTTGGTAAGGGAGTGGTAAATTCAAACGCATTAAAGGAAGCTGTCTTGTTAGCTGCGAAGATGGCTATTTGGCAATCCTAAGCCTTATTATTGGATTGTAACATAGATGGTGTAATATGAGTAACTTGTCTTTTTCTCTACATAAGCAAGAAGCCGTTTCGAGCCATGGAATGGTTGTTTCAAACCATCCTTTGGCTAGTTTGGCAGGGGCAGAGATGTTGATAAAGGGAGGGAACGCTATGGACGCCTCTGTAGCAATTCTTTGTGCCCTCACGGTAGTTGAACCAATGATGGTGAGTGTGTTTGGTGCAGGGTTTTTCAATATAAGACTGGGTGAGAAAAGAGAAGTATTCACCATAGACAACTACGCTGTCGCTCCCAAGGCTGCTACGGAGGACCTGTATGAGCCTGTTGAAAGCTTGGGTCCAGGTCAGAGTATGTTTGAGACTATTGATAAGAAGAATACAGTTGGGTATCTCAGTGTCGCTGTCCCTGGAGCTATGAAGGCATGGGAGCATGTGGTTCAAAGGTTTGGTTCATTAACCCTCAGGGAAGTGATGCAGCCTGCGATACGCTATGCTAGAGAGGGGTTTAAGGCTAGCAAATATCTAGTCTGGTGCATCAATGAATCCATGGAAGACTTAGCACGATTTCCTGCGTCAGCTGAGGTCTTCCTCCCTCATGGAAAACTTCCAAAGCCCAACCAACTTATACTAAGAGAAGACTATGCAAAAACTCTTGAGAAAATCGCGCGAAAAGGCTCAGATGTCCTTTACAAAGGCGGGGTAGCCAGAACAGTTATTGATGATATCCAAGAAAATGGGGGCATCATGACTAGGGAAGACTTGAAAAGTTATACTATAAAGTATAGGGAGCCTGTTAGAGGAACTTACAGAGAACAATATGAAATCATATCTACGGCTCCAGTAAGCAGTGGCGGCGTCCACATCGTACAGATGCTTAACACTCTTGAACACTTCGATCTTTCAAGTCTTGGCTTTGGAAGCCCACAACACATCCACATCTTCGCTGAAGTCCTTAAAATGGCGTTTGCGGACCGCCAGAAGTTTATGGGAGATCCAGATAAGATTTCTGTGCCAATTAAAGGGCTTGTAGATAAGAGATACGCTGTTGAGAGGGTCAAGGAGATAAATCTAAGTAAAGCTCAAACCTACACGCCTGGTGAACCAACACTCTATGAAAACAACTCAGATAACACAACCCATGTTTGCGTTATTGATGAGAAAGGCAATATGGTTACCACCACCCAGACCCTGAATTCTATTTTTGGGTCAAAGGTTACAATTCCGGGAACAGGCATGTTTCTCAATAACTGTATGGCATTATTCGACCCCCATCCAGGCTTTGCGAACTCTGTCACTGGAGGAAACCGTATGCTTAGCTCCATGGCGCCAACAATTGTCCTAAAAAAGGATAAACCTTACATGTGCCTAGGCACCCCAGGAGGGACCCGCATCTTCGCTACCATATGTCAAGCCATAGTTAACGTCATTGATTACGGTATGACGATTCAAGAAGCTGTTGAGGCCCCACGATTTTGGACCACGGGTATACATAGTACCGGGGGTGAAAAACTCAACTTAGAGGCTGGCTTCTCTGACAAGTTACGCGAAGGATTGCATAAAATGGGTCATGAGATATTAATTGTGCCCAGGATAGCTGGTGGCATGAATGGCATTATGGTCGACCAGAAAACTGAAATGCTACATGGTGCATCTTGTTGGAGAGCTGACGGCGTTCCCATAGGTTTGTCTGGTGGCCCAGCACATCCTTACGCGATGAAAAAAGCTAACTAGCTAGTTTCAGATTGTATTTATTATGTACTACTTTATGAGGGTTATTCCAGAGGCTTCGGGTATAGATGCTTTCCCGGTTGAGCTGCTGAGCCTACTGGCTGATACTTTATGAATTCTTCCAGCAACGCGACGGTTCCTTTGACGGCAGCTTTGATGAGTTTCTCGCCTTTTTCCTTACTAGCGACGCGCGCGTCATCTGTGTGACCATCGGGACTATACTCGTCTTGATACCAAGCCCTAAAGAATGGTGGTCTAGGTCTAGGCCTTGAATCGGGCGGTTTAACTAAGTCCATTCTGACCGCCTGCGGTGCGATTGCCAAGAGGATGCTTGTCTCTGCTTCACCACCGTGAGATATTTTCCGTTCGGGAGCAATCTCTAGCACCTCCCTCCAGTCTTCGTCGGGAATTGCATCCCAATAGGAAAGAGTGCCAACCTCCAAGTTCACCCCATATTCGTAAAAGATTTGCTCCCTTATCTCCCTGCAAATCGTTATGTTGGGTGCCTCATTTCCTCCATGTCCATTGACAAACACTATACGCCTTACACCATGTTTTAGCAAGCTCTCAACAACTTCTTTTAGGACCCGCATATAAGTCTCAGCACTGAGGGTTATAGTACCGGGAAAAGGCGCGGTCATATTATGTGGGGCAACACCCACCCATAGGGCATTGACGACGAGGGCTCTGGGATACATGATTTTGGCTACATCCTCAGCAACCCTTGTGCAGCTAAGGATATCATTTCCAACACCCAGATGAGGCCCATGTATCTCAGTCGACCCTGTCGGTATTAGGGTGACCTCCAGTTTAGGTATAAGCTCCTTTAACTCCTCCTGCGTATGTTCATGCCAGTATACTTTCTTTACATCGATCACTCTACATACCTCTGAAGATTCTATTCAAAAGTTGAATAATTAAGAACTTAAGTTTAATGGTGCTGGCGCGACCTTATCCTGTATGAAGAAGAACATGCTATTGTAAGGTTGATGTAGAAAATGGTGTTTACATCTGCTTTCTGATCCAGACGCCTTGATTAGTGAGCTCTCTTTTGGGTAGTCTTATGTCAAGCTTTCTTACAGGAATATTTTGCTTCACTGTAAGGGCTGCGGTTGCACTAGTCCCCTGTCCCATCACTATACTGGTAGGCATCTCCATGAGGGCTCCTTTTAACGTCTGGTCCAGGCTGGAACCTAGCAACGAACCCTCCAGTAGCGTTTCCTCCTAGAAAACCATATTTTTCTATTGGGTAAACCTCTATACTTGCTCTAGCCACAGCCGCTGCTGTAAGCCCTGCTACTCTTCCACCAACAACGGTTAACATCGATTTTAAACTCTTTTTGCTAGCTAGCCATTATCTTTTTCATGTTCTGAATGCCTTCTTCGATCTTACTTTCTTCGTCTTCTCGATGCGACTAGCCAGTCTGAAGGACCCTTCGTGTAAAAACCCTGTCCTCTGTAATTCCGTACACAAATAAATAACATTCATGTCCATGGTGTTTGTCAACGCATTCTATAGGTATTACCCTAGGAATTGGTCGTTCTCCATTTTTTCAAGTTCCTGTCAAATAAGTTCTAGAATCACCTTTTTTTTTAATAAAACACAGCAATAACTTTTTTTTAAAAAAAAGTTATAACTGATGTCGTATCACGCTAAACAAATATTATGAGGTTGGTCATTATCAGCATGAATGTGTCTATTACGGATGAAGATTGGAAACTTCTCGAACAAAAGATTAGGATCTTCCAAGAACACGTTAAAAGCTTTCAGCTAGAAGTGGAAGAACGATTAGGGTAACCGATAACAAAGACCGGAACATCGCCCAACACACGGAACTTCTTCCCACGATTTAAACGAGTTATAATTTACGAAGCTTCTGCCTTCTTCGAATTAGCTTCCGCGAATGATGCATGGTCTCTGCTAGTTGCCTTTAATGACGCGTCGCGCCTGGCCTGCTCCCCGTTGGAACAAAACGCCTTTCGTTGTGG
>DAOVBJ010000136.1 GCA_030670615.1 Candidatus Bathyarchaeota archaeon
AAGCCAAGCCGCATTCATCGAACCCGGATGATGACTATATACAGCATCAACACAATTTAAGACACCCTCCCTCACCATGAAGACTTTACCCACCAAAGTCTCCTCAGCGGGGCAACCAAAAAACTTCACCATCCCCTTTCCACCCTTAGCTTCCAATGCCTTGCTCACCGCAATCGCAGCCCCCATCCCCGAAGTCCCATGAATGTTATGCCCGCAACCATGACCTGGTGCCCCCTCAACCAAGGGCTCCCTCTTGGGAGCAGGTTTCTGCGACAGATCCGACAAGGCGTCGTATTCCCCCATTATCCCAATGACAGGTTTCCCCTCACCATAGGTGGCCACAAATGCTGTGGGCATCCCCGCAACGCCTGACTCAACGTTGAAACCATGCTTCACCAACTCTTGAACCAATAAAGCTGAAGACTTGAACTCCTGTAACCCCAACTCAGTAAAATCCCAGATCTTATCGCTCACTCCTTCTAAATACGATTTATTCTCATTAATCCAGCTCAAAGCAATTTTCTTTAACATTCAAAATACACCTTTTCAATTCAAGATAACATTTCAGATATAATAACGAATCTGTACATGTATTGAAGAATAATAAAATTTCTCAGCTAGCTAGACTAAACAGTGTTCAATATAATAAGGTAGTATATCTCATCGAAAAAAGTGACCTAAAGTAGATAAAGATGATTCCCATCGTTTTGGATAGTGCCACTATTCCTTCAACATCATTTCAAACGTTATTTAGTTTTAGGGTTTTATGGATTTCATTGATCAGGACTTCATGGATTGAATCGCGGTTTTCTCTTGTTACTTCATAGATTTTCATGCCTTTCACAGCCTTAATGCTCTTTATAATTGGATGCCTCATCTTCCAATGGAGGATGCCTAGGACGGGCTTGGAGCTTTCAAGGGCTTTCATGATGGCGAGTTGAAAGTCCCTTCCCTGAAGCTCCATGGGTCCCACCTCATCGATCACGATGTAGTCCGCTTCCTCCACAGCATTTTTCATGGCGTGGACGCCGATTCTGGAGAGGTCATCTAGGTTAACTTGGTACTTCCCGATTCTTGGCCCACTACGCTGAAGAACGTGGGCCAGGATTCCCCTTTCCCCAGTTAAAACGTTGATGACTTCAAAACCCAGACGCCTCCCACCACTCCGTATCTCTGGACAATAGATGCCACCAGCCCTAAACCCCGCTTCCTCAAGAACCGCCATTACCCTCTTGATCACTGTGGTCTTCCCTATTCCTGGCGGCCCCGTTATGAAAACACTCAAAACCTCACAACCAATAAACCTTAAAGTATACTGTGAAGGAAGTAGTAAAAAGGAGTTTTCAAAGAGAGTTGACTCTGATCGCTGGAATCGACGATGCGGGCCGAGGCCCTGTTATTGGCCCCTTGGTTGTAGCGGGGGTTCTCGTTCACGATCATCAAATACCCCATTTAAAGGCTTTAGGCGTTAAGGATTCGAAAGCCCTTTCGCCACGTCGAAGGAGATGTCTCTCTAAAAAGATCAAAGACCTAGTTGTCAGTTACACGATTGTGGAGTTAAGCCCGAAGGAAATTGACGAAGTTGTTTTCAGGGGACAGAGACTGAGGAAACTGAATTGGCTTGAGGCTAAGGCGATGGCTGAAGCGATTCACCACCTCCGCCCAGACGTGGCGTACGTGGATGCGGCTGATGTTCTCGAGAGGCGTTTCGGCGAGCAAATTCGTGAGATGCTCTCCTTTGATGTTGAAATCGTGTCAGAACATCGCGCGGACGTTAATTATCCTGTGGTTTCCGCTGCTTCCATATTAGCCAAGACCCATAGAGACCATGTTGTTTCGGGGTTAAATGAGGTGTACGGGGATATCGGCAGCGGGTATACTAGCGACCCCCGGACACGACGTTTTATACTGGAGTGGTTCAGAACTCGTGGAAACGAGGATTTACCCGAGTTCGTGAGGAAGTCATGGAAAACCATTGGGAAGCTCAGGGCAGAGGCGGCTCTGACTCAAACAGTCTTAGACAAAGGCTAAACCGAGGTAACTACGGCTGATACTTCGACAATGCCATTACGTGAGCTCGGTCATAGGGGTTCAGAGAAACCGTTTTTTTGATTTTGAAGCCCCGTCTCTTCAAAACCGCTAACTCCCTCTCAAATACCTTCGTTAAATCGCCCGTTGATTTAATGCTTCTCCCCTTAATCGCCAGCAGTGCGTATCCTCCCTTTTTAAGGAACTTTTGCGCGTTATCTGCGACAATCTTGGCTTGCTCCCGCTGAGCCACGTCACAGTACACGCCGTCAACCGCCTCCAGTAAGAAACGATACTTTTCAGGTCGACGGGCGTCAGAAAGAATGGGGAAAACATTACGTCGAAAGACCGAGACATTGGTAATGAGTTCTCGAAGGGAGCGATGGGAAAACTCCACGGCGTAGATGCCACCCTCTGTTCCCACTATGTCGGAGATGTGACTCACCGTTGTGCCTGACGCTGCACCAAGATATAGCAATTTACTCCCTGGCCTAATAGGCAATCGAGGAAGATTCCGTAGGATGGCCGCGGCAAGCTTGCTCTTATGGGGATTCCAGAGACGATATTCATCTTCTCCAACCTTCACAAGACGCTCCCCATAGACGCTTTTTCCGGGGGCAAAATTGAGGGTTGCGAGGCTTGACCTCCCATCTTCAAGAACTACCTGAAAGACCCCTTCAAAGTCTTTGTAGGTTTTAATGTGCAGGCTCATCGTTCCCGCTTCCTTCCCCTTCTCCGGCTCCTCTTCGGTGGCTCCGCATATTTGTCCTTGATCTCTTTAACTCGCTTCTCAAATTCTTCCACCAACTCGTTCCCTCGGTACTCTCCCCGATACGCGTCGATTCGGGCAGCGATAGCCAATTTTCCAGCGAGCACTCGAGCGATTTTTCCCCTCTGCCACCTAGGGGCTTGGTGGACGGCTTTGTGGTGAAAGATCAGACCATGTTTAGGCGGCTTGGTTCCTGTCCGGAAAGAGCGGAACAAGGCTTTTTCCGCTCCCAACACTTGGATCTTGCTCGCAGACTTTTTAGCCAAATTTTCTAATCCACCAACAAAGGCTATTAATCGAGCGCCCAAGGTTGACCCGGCAATGCCTCGAAGGTTCGGAGCGATCTCCCTCATGACCTTGTCAACGTATTCATCTAAGCCGTTTCTCAACTGGTGGAGTTGGAGCAGGGTAGTGGCAAGCTGCTGGATTTCACTCAAGTCCTCACCCCCGATTTTCGCCCCCATGGATGTTTTAGCGGTATCAGCAATGGCTTCAGCCTGTTCAGAGGCCAAGCCCTCTTTGACGAGTCGCTCCTTTGTGAAGCGTTCTTTTTCTTTGAGGGATCCTATGAGCTTCATGTAGACCTCGTTTCCTTCTACAAGGCTTCCCAGCTCTGGGAAATAGAGGCCATACCACTCCTTCATCCGATTGGAAAAGAGGTTGAAGGTTTTATCCAGATCGTCCACCGTCAGGATGGCTTGGGAGAGCAGGAGATCCCTTCGACTAGATTCACGGCGAATCCCTGTTCTCGCCATCGCACTGGACACCTCGTGGAGTGCACCATAATACTCATTTATAGATTGGACGAATTCGTTCTCCACAGCGATCCTGGCGGGGTTGCTGCGGAAGAACTCACCCGCGAGGCTAGGCTTTTCAACAGAGACCTCCACCCCCCATTTTTCCCTCACTTCCCGAGCCAAGTGCTCATACTCAAAAACCAGTTCAGTGACGCCTTTTTCCCTCAGTTTCAGAATGAGTTCCGTCAGTTCTTCAGGAACCACTCCCTCCGAAAGATTCATGAAAACTTCCACGGCTTTTCCAGCTTGTTTGGGAAACAGGATTGACTCCACGATCCTGTTTTCTCC
>DAOVBJ010000043.1 GCA_030670615.1 Candidatus Bathyarchaeota archaeon
ATCTCCTCTTCACTCACTAAGACAAAGTCATCGAGCATGCGTCTCATGATCTGAAGTGGCAGCTGGAAAGGCGCCCTGGTGGCAAGGCCTTCAGCGAAGGTGTCTGCTGACTCCGTCTCAACCCATTTTCCACTCTTCCACGAGAGATAAACGGATGACGCCTTCATGGCTTGGACGCCCACTACTCTCACCTCGGGGTTTACGTGTTTGGCCACGATGCAGGCAGCTGACGCACCACTTCCTCCACCAACGGGCACTATAATCGTGTCGATGTCTGGCTCATCCTCCATTATCTCCAGATAGAGGGTTCCCACCCCCGAGATTAGAAGCGGCTCGTTCCCTGAGTGCACGTATCTATACCCTTCCCGCTTTGACGCCTTCTCAATCCAGACTCTCGCCTCGTCAAAGTCCTTCCCATGAAAAGCGACATCGCCGCCCAGCTTCCGTATCGCATCAACCTTAAGCGGGTTAGAGGCTTCAGGCATCGCGATAATCGCCTTCACTCCGAAGAGCTGGGCGGCGTATGCGATGGACTGCCCGTGGTTCCCAGTTGAGGCGGTGGCGACCCCCCATCGCCTCTCCTCCTCGCTCAGGGACGCCATGAGGTTGACGCCTCCTCTGACCTTGAAGGCGCCTGTGATTTGGAGGTTCTCGTATTTGACATAGGCGTCGAATCCCAGGGCGTGTGAGAGCTTCATTGATCGGAGAAAGGGTGTTCTGAGCAAGTGTCTTGAGACTATCTCCCTGGCTTTGTAGACCTCGCTGATCGTTGGTTCTCTAAGCACAGCTTCTTCATCCTTACGGTTTGATGAGATCAAGTCTTCATTCACTTCGTCGCTTATTCGTTCAGTAACGTCGTGTTGAACCCTTTTTTCTGTCTAGGTGGACGGAGTTGCTCTGCTCAGGGCTTTCTGATGAGGCAGAAGACTCCTGGAGGATACAATTCCCTTTCATCCTGCTCTATGACTTTGGGCGGATATAGGGTTATCGCAGAGGTCTTGAAGGTTTTAGGTGTTGGACGGAGGCCATTAAATAACCTTATTTGTACGAAGCCTTTTGTAGTAGGTGTGCCTTACCCTTTTGCCTTCAGGTGTAGAGAGCCTAATCAAAGGAAGTTTTGATAGTCCTTGAAAAATCAATCGAGACATCAGGTAGAACAGGTCTTCCCCTTTTCAACAGAGGCCTTGAGGGAGGCCTCTGCAGTCCTTCTTGTTCCTCGCCTTGAAACCTATTTCAAGGGGCGACGGGAGTACATTCCGTCGAGGACTCCTGTGTTCTATAATCCACTCATGGCTTTCAATCGAGACCTTGCTGTCCTTGCAATACGGGTGTATCAGCGGAGAATTCAACGCAGCCTGGATGTCTGTGAACCCTTTACCGGATGCGGGGTTCGAGGAATCCGATTTGCGAAGGAAGTGCAAAACGTGAATCACATCGTGTTAAACGACTTAAATCCACAAGCCATCAACTTGACGCGGTTTAACGTGGAGCGGAATGGTCTTTCTGAGGAGATCACGATACAGCAAATGGACGCCCACGCTCTTATGAGTAGTCACGCCCGTCCAAAGAAACGGTTTGACGTGATCGACCTTGACCCCTTCGGCTCTCCCTCTCCCTTCCTTGACTCTGCTGTTAGAGCGATAAAAAAAGGGGGGCTCCTCGCTTTAACCGCAACCGACATGGCACCCCTTTGCGGAGTTAAGCCTTCAGCCTGCGTACGGAAGTACCTGGGTAAGCCTTTGCGGACAGAGTATTGCCACGAAGTTGCTGTACGACTTTTACTCAACTCCCTTGTCCTCGCCGCTGCCAAACACGACCTTGGAGTAACTGTCTTCTTCAGTCACAGCACCGACCATTACATCCGGGTGTACACTCAGATCCTTCATGGGGCACAGAAGGCGAACGACGCAATTGGAAGGCTGGGCTACCTCGTTCACTGCTTTCACTGTCTGAACAGAAAGTGGACTATAGGCCTATCGAATTTTCCACCTCGCACTTGTGCTGTTTGCGGTGGAGAAATGGCGGTGGCAGGGCCTCTCTGGATGGACAGCCTCTTCGACAGCGACTTCTGTAGGGAAATGCTTGAAGAAGCAAGGTCAGTGGAGCTGGGTGACCGGAGACGGGTTTTACGGCTTTTAAACGTGATTTTAACAGAAGTCGGTGGCCCCCCAACCTATTATGTGGTCGACAAGATCAGCAAAAACCTTGGTTTGCCTGGCTTGTCAAAGGCAGCCCTCATCGAGAAACTTATTGAACATGGCTTTCACGCGACGGAAACCCACTTCAATCCGAGAGGAATACGGTCAGACGCGCCAATCGATTGTGTTAAACGGTTTGCTGAAGCCCTCTCCATCCACGCTTCTTGAACTTCCACGACGTCAAGCATTAGGACGCTCTGTGAGCGTCTGCATGAAGGCGTCTGCTCCGATTAAAATTCCGACTGAAAACTGTGACTTGAGAACCATGTCGGGGAGCGGTCCCTGAAAAGGACCTCAAATGCTTTAGTCTGAGTGCCTTCTGACATGGACTTGTTAACTTTCTGTAGATCCTCTGTGACACGATAGCCATGATGATATGTCCATCCTCGACGAACGCCGTATAATGCGTAGGTCAATACTTCCCGAGAGAGGCTATTTACCACCGTTTAAGTTGAATCCCCGTGCAACGATGTAGACTTCCGCGCTTCTCTTTCTACTCGCTTTTGGCTTGACGATCTTCACAGAGCGAAATCTGGCTTTCACCTCATCCAACAACTCCTTGAAAGATTCGCCTTGGAAGGCTTTTACGAGGAGGTTTCCCCCTCTGCGAAGAAGGACTCGCGCTAGCTCCACGGATTTTCTCGCCAACTCCATTTGTCTGGCGTGATCCACTTCCCAGATACCTGAGAGGTTGGGGGAGACATCAGATACAACCACATCTGCCTTTCTTGGAAGCTTTTCCCGAATCTCACCTTCTTCTAAACGGGTTATGTCGCCCAGGAGGATCTTCACATTTGACCACGAAAACGCTTTGATGGGCTTCAGGTCGACGCCCAAGACAAAGCCCTCCTCACCGACCAATATTCTCGCCCCTTGAATCCATCCTCCGGGAAAAGAACCCAAATCCACCACTACGTCCCCAGTCTTAATGAGGTCATGAGGCTTTGAGATCTGGAAGAGCTTGTAGGTTGCCCGACTCCTGAATCCGTCTTCTTTTGCACGGCGGTGGTACGTGTCATACTTCCTTTCTCTGAGCCACTTCTTCGTCAAACCTTTTTCACATCCGACTCGATACTTCTTTCCTAGCACTCATCCCTTGTTCTCTCCAGAGTACCAGCGGTCGATAAAGACTTTATCCACTTTCGACGCGAAACTGGCTTACTTATTCGGAGATCCCTTCTTCTATCCAATCAATTGTGACTTATCAACAGACTTGGGGAAATACAAACGTTTGCGTTTCCACCACGTAATACTTACCCTGCTCATACGCCTTTTCCCCCAATAACGCTAGTTGAGGGAAACCCTAGCGAGTCAGACGGCTTGTCACGAACGCAGTTCACTCTTCATACATCCAGTCTCCACATGTTCCTCTGATTAAGGGGAATCAAAGAGCCTTGGTACACGTAGCGTCGAAGAGTCCTCCGCTTCTTATTCCGGTTCCCCTTCACGTCTCTCCGAGACTTAAACGGTCTTTAGGAACTCACTCAAGTCTTCCTGCGTCGTAAAGTGTCGGGTGATATTTCTCTCGAGGAAGGGACTCATCTTTGATTCGGGCCAATAAATATACACGTCTTTACCATTATCATGGGCGTACTGCATCTCACTATTCACTCCCGGCGAGTGAATACTAGGATCATAATAATCGACTACAATGAAGTCACTCTGGTCAATCAACTTGAAATCGGTGTTCACCGTTTGATCCAGCAGGAAGTCCCGAGCTTCACGAATCTCCTGGATCGAGACTTGAACATGTTCTTCCCTTCCATCCACCTTAAACGGGATCGCTATCTCGCTCTTCCCTTGCTTCTCCATGGCTTGAGCAGCAGTCTGCCAGCTAATGTCTCGGATGCTTAGGGGATCAAAGATCACGATTTCCTTCCTCAACTCGTCCCTGAAAGCTTCAACTTCTTTCACCTGCTCGGGGGTGGCGAAGGAGATGGGATAGCTCAAATACGCTTTTTTAACGTCTCGTTCGAAGGCGATTCGGTACATAGATTCAGGGGGATCCGAATAGAAGAGGAGGTAAAAATCCTTATTCTGGACCTCAGCAAAGGTCCTCGTTAACGCCATGTCCTCATCTCGCCAGATCAGGAGTTCTAAGACACTGTGTTTTCCCCGCCAACCCTTCTGTAATTCGAGTCTGCCCTTGATCGAAAAAATCGTGTCCATCACGTTGAAGTAGATGTCAGGATTCAGCTTGGAGAGATAGGAGTAATCGAAGCCGTCGAAGATGTACTTCTTCCATCGGAAGCAGGCATGGGTCTCAATGATGGTGTGTTCCGCGTCATCAATCGTCCGCAAGATGTCCTCAAACACCGACCACCGCAACGATCGCAAGGTAAACTGAGGCAGATCCAATATTTTTCCCTCCTCGATTGGGAAACCCCCTTCTTCCGCCTTCTGGTACATCATCCGACCTACATTCTTGATTTGAAGATCAATTCCCTTCTTCCGAGCCAAATCCCCCATGGACACAATTGCTTGCCGCCGTCCACTACCACTTATCCCCGTACAAACGATGATCAAGACATACCACACCAAAACCATTCAAACATGGAAGATTATTGTCTCATATACCCTATAAGCTTATACTAATAAACGCGATGAGACGAGGCTTTGGCAATGAGCAAAAACATCCTCTACGTCATCAAAAGGGATAAATCTCAGGCGAAGTCATAAAAATTCTTGAGTCCTCGCACATCAACTTCCAACAAGTCACCATTGAATTAGACGGCCTTGGTAAATTCATGTGGAGAGACACCCGCGCCTTTGAGGTCTCCTCCCTCTGAACTGCTACCAACATTTATTGTGGACTCGGAGAAATCTCAAAATTTGCGCGAATAACCTGTTCAAACCGATAATATCGTTTTACCAAACATCCGGACGCTTCAATGCTCCTATCCCACATCCATCTTCCTCTCAGTTTTACCTCCATCGACCAAACAGAGGAGCTTAATTGAGAATCAGTATTCCCAGATTTTAACCGGAATCAGCTTCATCAATCCCGTAGAAAACAGGTCAATCCTTCTCTAGAACGATTTTCTCCGCAACAACGTTCACCTCAACGATGTGGCACCTCGAAAATCGCTTCGATTGACCCAAGATGTCCTTAAGGAGAAGCTCTCCTGCCTCAACTCTACAAAAAACGGCGTCCTCAAACACTCTTTCTCCATCAAGAAAAACCGTAAATTCACACATCGATCATCACCCTCAGATCAAGGGTGTGTCTGGAAAATAATTAACCTTTCCCTTGATCAATGAGCTGTCGCATTGCGATTCTGTGAAGATTAAATGTGGTCTTGCCACACTCCTTTTAAAAGACATTTAAACTTAACGGAAATCGGCTCCTTTCCAAAAAAAAGTGGTGTTGAGTCGGGCTAATTTTTCGATGGCCCGAACACGTAGTTATTTAGCTAGCTAGATCGAATGGACTTTAAAATTGTCCGATGACGTCTTCCTTACTCATAATCCTATTACAGTAGTGACATCGCATTCTCAGCGGCTCCTCGTTTTCCACAATAAATATCTGCGTCACAGGCTCATTACTGTTGGAAATACATGAAAGGTTAGCGCATTTTACGATTCCTCTGATGACGTTAGGCATCTTCGTCTTCTGTTTCTCCACAACCTTGTAATTTCTTATGATGTTGATGGTGGCTTTAGGGGAGATGAGAGAAATTCTATCAACCTCATCCGGACTTAACTCCCGTCCCTCGATCTTGACGATGTCCTTCGCCCCTAAATTTTGACTTGGCACATTCATGACGATGCTGACTACGTTTTCCCCTGAACCCGTTAACCCTAAAATCTTGAGTACTGACAGGGCGTTTCCCGCGGTGATGTGGTCTATGACGGTGCCTTCCCGAATCTTCTTGACATGAAGCTCTTCTTCAAAAGCCAAACAATTCACCCTTTATATAATCCTTCAGTAAACATATATCCTGTTAAAGACTTCTTAAAGGTACTGGATAAACTTTGAACAGACGCATGAAACGGGATGGAGATGGAAGAAAGTGAGTTTTAAGGGAAGAGACATAGTCTCCATGAGAGACTTCAGTAGGGACGAGGTTGAACACGTCTTAAATGTCGCGCGACTCATGGAGCCCTTGGCCATGGGCGGCTCGAAGATGCTTGATGGAAAGGTTCTTTCCAACATTTTCTTCGAACCGAGCACGAGAACCCGCTTGAGCTTTGAATCCGCGATACTCAAACTTGGCGGCAACTACATCAGCATTCCAGAGCCCCAAATGAGCTCTGTGGAGAAGGGGGAAAACCTGGTTGACACCATCAGGGTCATGGAGAACTACTCGGACGTCATCGTTTTACGACATTTCTTGGAAGGAGCGGCGAGATTGGCCTCTGAAGTCGCCGTCGTTCCTGTAATAAACGCTGGTTCGGGTAGTGGAGAACATCCCACGCAAGCCATGCTAGATCTGTACACGATGGAGCGGGAGTTGGGAACGATAGATGGGTTGTCGGTGGCGTTAGTGGGAGACTTGAAGTACGGCCGCACCGTTCATTCGCTGGCTTACGCCCTCTCTCTCTACGACACGACGCTTTACCTGGTCTCCCCAAAGACCCTGGAGATGCGACGAGAAATTGTAAACGACGTCAGCAACGAGGTAAAGGTCGTTGAAACAAACGAGATCGGAGACGTCATACCTAAAGTCGACGTTTTGTATGTCACCCGAATCCAGAAGGAGCGTTTTCCTGACCTAGAGGAATACGAGAAGATTAAGGGCGTCTACAGAATAAGCCCGGACACCCTCCAAAACGCGAAGAGTAACCTAATCGTCCTTCATCCGCTGCCGAGGGTAGACGAAGTGACGTCCGAAGTGGATTATACGCCATACGCTCGATACTTCAAAGAAACCTGGTATGGATTAGTAACTAGAATGGGCTTGCTCTGCCTTGTTCTCGGCGCAATCGAGTAGCAGAGGAACAACCACAGCCGCTATTTATCTATATTCTATATACATAAATCATATATGAAAAAGATAAATTCAATTAATAAAGTGAAGTACTGGGGTAACAGATAGCTTGAGTATGGATACATATCAAGAGGAAGACCTCATAGACGGACTGGTCGTAGACAAAGAAGGGTACGTCTGCGGCTACGTCGCTAACTTCAGTGTCGAACCAGACCACATCCTGATTAACCTCTACAAGTATGATACTCAGCGTGTACAAACTCTCAATGATGAAGAA
>DAOVBJ010000102.1 GCA_030670615.1 Candidatus Bathyarchaeota archaeon
CCCCCCCCCCCCCCCCCCCCGGCGCCCCCGCCCCCCCGCGATGTCGTTCTCACCTCGAGATGAACGATTAATCGCGAGTGTGGACTGGACATATTTCATAAGAAAAGAGTATATTATAGCGAGGAACATGTCCTATATTGCGAAACACGTGGTAAGCAGATGTTTCCCACATTTGAACTCTCAGAATTGACACCCTATACGAGACTCTTCACGCTGCTCCCACGTGGAATACGCCGTGACGCGGTCTGTTCGAGGCCTCACTAACATGGAACCCGAGCTATCAACTCAAGGTCTGTTGCTTGATGTGGATAGGTTCGCCTCCCATGATGGGCCTGGAATCCGCACAGCCGTGTTCCTGAAAGGATGTCCCCTCAGATGCATTTGGTGTCACAGCCCTGAGTCGCAACTCAACCGCCCCGAAATACTCTATCAAGAGGAGCGCTGTACAGCTTGCTGGCTCTGTGTGGAAGTCTGCCCCGAGAATGCGCTGATGAAAAGAGTGAAACAAGGACACGAAGCTGCTATCCTAGACTGGGCTTGTTGCACCTCTTGCGGGAAATGTGTGGACTTTTGCTATCCAAACGCCCTCAGGATGGCGGGAACCAAGGTCACCGTCGGCGAGTTGGTAGCGGAGGTGACGAAGGACCTACCGTTCTTCCGAAGCTCAGGTGGAGGCGTCACCCTGAGCGGGGGTGAGCCCGCAATGCAGCCCACGTTCTCCTATAACTTTCTGTTGGCGTGTAATCAGCGCGGTATCCACACCGCATTAGAAACCACGGGTTACGCGCGATGGGAGGTGATGTCCAGACTAGCAAGTGTCACCGATCTGCTACTTTACGATATCAAGCTCATAGACTCCAGTAGTCATCGACGCTACACAGGCGTCCCCAACGACGTAATCCTAAAAAACCTGAGAAACCTCACCGCTTTGGGCCAGGAGATCCAGGTTCGCATACCGTGCATACCAGGCATGAACGACAGCGAAGAGCAGATCCGGGCTATAGCAACATTTGCTAGCGGGCTGGGCATAAAGAGGTTCGCCATTTTGCCATACAACGTCGCTGCGGGGGCCAAGTACCGATGGATTGGACGCCCCTTCGCCCTATCCCACAAGGAAACACAAACCGAGGAGTACATGACAGCACTTGCAGAGATCTTCCGCGACGAGAAGCTTCAAGTCCAGATCAGCGGGTAGCAGTATATTAGATTTATATTGTGGATAGATGGAGTTATAGATGTAGGATTGATTTATTTTAGATGTGAATAACTACTTTTTTTATTGGGAATATAGGGAGGAGAGCTAAAATGGAGACCGAGATAATTGAGCAGTTGCCCGTAAACATCCTTAAGGATGTGCGACTGCGTTCACGCAGCGGGCGGGTTGAACGGCTTTATGCCTTACTCCGGGAACGTATGACTCGGAAACAGAAGAGTTGGGGAAGTAACCTCACCGTACTCGATGATCCGTCTACAGCTCAACTGCCCTTTGTACTTCGCCGCGCAAAAGCGTTTGAGAAGATCCTCTTAGAGATGCCCATCGACATCGAAGAAGACGACTTCATCATCGGAAACACTGTGGAGGACGGGGTTATCATTCGTGTCGGTCGGCCTAAGTACGCAACTAAAGAAGAGCGAGAAGCTTATGTGGAATCCCTCACCGGTACTCAACGGAGCCAGTTAGAGACGGGCTTGGCCCACAAGACGCCGTACTACGCTGATGTCCTAGAGAAGGGGCTCTCGGGCATCATAGCCAAAATAGACACTAAGATCGCCGAGACCACCAGCCGCAAGCCATCCGAAGAGCGAGATGAAAAAATGTCGCTATTCCAGGCGATGCACCTAGAATGTCAGGCAGTTATAGCGATGGCCAACCGGTATGCCGATTTGGCCCAAACGCTTTCAATCAAGGCCAGCAGCTCCCAGAGGCGTGACGAGCTTCTCAAGATAGCCGAGATCTGCCGATGCGTGCCCGAGTTCCCCGCCTCGACATTCCACGAGGCAGTGCAGTCCTTCTGGTTCATCCATCACGCTTTCCGCGCCACAGGAACCGGAATTTCGTTAGGCCGCATCGACCAATTCCTCTATCCTCACCTAAAGAGTGAATTGGATGAAGGAGAGATCACCTTGAAGGAGGCGCAAGAGGTCATCGACTGCCTCTGGCTTTGCTTCAACGACCGCGCCCAGATATGCCGTGAGTACTTCTTCTCGGATAATGCTGAAAACCTGCGCAAGAAACTCGTGCCATCGGGTACAGGAGGAGATCTGGAGACTCCGGGTCACCGCACCCGTCCCTTTTCCGAAGCTGACCGAGCAACAAACCACATGGGCCAGAACCTCCTTCTCAGCGGCATTCGGTCCGACGGGTCCGATGGGACAAACGAACTCACCTACATCTGTCTAAACGCAGTGGAGAAGTTCGCCCTAACTCAGCCGGTGGTTACCGTGCGTCTCCACAAGGCGTCGCCCCACAAATTGATAGTTAGAGTAGCGGAAGTCCTCAAGAAAGGGGGAGGTCAGCCCTTCATCAACAATGATGACGTTCTCATTCAAGGCTATGTTGATCTGGGCGTGCCCCTTGAAGACGCCCGCGACTACGCAAACTCCAACTGCTGGGAGACCATGATCCAGGGCAAGTCCGACCAAGAGCTGATTCGGGGCATAAATTTCCTCTTGTGGCTTGAACTTGCCCTGAATAGAGGGGTCTCTCGAGTTAACGGCAGCCAAATAGGCTTGGACACCGGAGACCCCCATAGTTTCGAGGGTTTCCAAGAGTTGATGGACGCCTGGAAGGTACAGACGGATTACCAGCTCCAGCAAGCAATCGATTACATCGGAGGGGGGATCGTGAACGGAACGCTCGAGCATAGCGGCCACGGTAAATACTGTTATAACCCGTTTCTCTCAGCCCTCACTCACGACTGTATCGAAAAAGAGAAGGATTTGATCCGGGGAGGAGCCCGCTACACGATCTGGCACGTAATGGGAGAGGCCCTTGCAAACGTCATCGACGCCATGACCGCCATCAAGAAGATGGTGTTCGAGGACAAGACGGTGTCAATGGACGAATTACTGACTGCGCTCAAGGCCGACTGGGAAGGCTTCGAAAACCTCCGCCGACGAATAGTCTCTAGGATACCTAAGTTCGCCAACGACGATGACTACGCCGACGACATTGGACGGGAGATAATGGACTACTTCGTGGACAGAAGTCGGTTCCACGCAAAGAGGTATCCGACGATCATCTTCCCATGCGCTGTAGGCACATTCTCCTGGTACTTCCAGATTGGAATGGAGGTGGGGGCGACACCGGACGGACGGCACTCTCGCAAGGCCGTGGCAGCCAATTTATCTCCCGTAGCAGGAACAGCTGGTTCTGGGCCCACGGCGGCGATACATTCCTACTTGAAGATGCGTGTTGCAGACCTGGCAGCAGGCGCGCCGATAGACTTACGCTTCTCCAAGAGCAGCCTAAAGGGCGAAGCAGGCATACAACGGCTGGCAGGCTTCATCAAGGCGTTCGTCGAGTTAGGGGGAAATATGTTAACGTTGACGTTGACCGATGTCGAGGAATTGAAGAGAGCGATGAAGGAGCCGGAGAAGTACAGGCATCTAAGGGTTCGGGTGGGAGGGTGGACGGCCTACTGGGTAACGCTGACCGAAGAGTATCAACGCCTCCATATTCAAAGGGTCGAACATGGTTTGGTCTGACGACTAGTTAGCTAGCGTAGCCCTTTAGCTAACTGTTAAAGCTACACCAAACAGCACGATGTAAAGCTGGTACCGGATCTTGGGGAACTAATATGCATAAGATCTGTAGTAAAATATCTCTAGCAACGCCGCATAGAATAGCCATATCTTCATAGTAAACTAGTTAGCTTATTGGAAGAAATGGAAGTGTGTTGACATTCAACCAGTCTTCTTTTTCGATGTTTTCCTTAGTTGAGCGATAGAACGAGGATATGGGTTGTGAGGGAGTAACTCTATATCCAATGTCTTATTAGTTCATGCTTTGCGGATATACAAGCCTTTAAATTGTCTTGAAATGAAGCCCTCCCGTCAAAAGCATTCTCAAAGTAAATCTCTAATATTATAGGGCCTTGGAATTTTTTATTCTTCAGCATCCTCATGATTTTGGAATAATCTAATATGTTACTCTCGTTTAAAGGCCTATGGTCTCTCAAACCGACCTCAAAGTCTTTGGCTCTTTGAATGCCATGAGAGTGAATTTGAAGTGTGCTGTCAATACATCTTTCTAACGCTTTTAAGACATGAGGAGTGGGATTTCCCGAGGACTCTCCCAATTGCAAGACCGCATGACCGATGTCAAAGAGAAAGCCAAATCGCTCGCTGTCAATCTTAGCTATGACATCATTTATTTTTTCTAGTAGAGACCAACACCCGTTTCGCGGCATATTCTCGAAAGCAACTGTAAGATGGCATTCATCTGCATATTCCACGGCTTTTTTTCCAAACTCAATGTTGTACTCAAACATTTCGGCGTTAGATATGTCTGCGCCGTCTGATCGCTGGAGAGGATGAAAGCTAACGATTTGAGCGTCTATGTCATGTGCAAAACGCATCAGCTCACGGTAGGGCTTCCAAAGTTTTTCTTCTTTATCTCCATCTCGAATTTTTGTGA